>CAYUNA010000645.1:0-3183 GCA_964445895.1 uncultured Saprospiraceae bacterium
TCAATGAAATTACGATTTCAAACAATTTTCGTTCTCTTTTTAGCTCTCGGCGTTATTAGTACTTCTTGTAACAAGGATGATGATGGCGATTCTTCAAGCGCTAACTCTTTCACTTTAGATGGCACATCTTATGATTTAGCAAATGGATTTCTTACTGATTTTGGGGACAATGGTAATGGAAGTTTTGATTTTGATGTCACTTTGACTTCTTCTTCTATTACTGCTGATGGTACTACAGGATACTTTACAGGTACAGGAGACATAGTTTATTTAGATTTGAACTCCTCTTCAGCAGATGGCTTGGTAGCAGGAACTTATAATTTTGCTAATAACCGAGACGTTTTTACGCTTGTTGACGGTACTGTAGGTACCGAAGTGGATGCTTCAAATGGTGGCGGTACGAGTTTTGACGTTACTGCTGGTACAGTAGAAGTGGCAATAAATGGTAGTTCAACTTCTTTTGACTTTACGCTTACTTTATCTAATAATGAAATAGTTACAGGAAGCTGGGAAGGTGTCTTAGTTGATAATTAAGCATTAATTTGCTCTTCATAAAAGGCCGTCATCGAGCAATTGGTGACGGCCTTTTTTTTGTTAAAATTGAGCCAGCAACGATGGTAGTTTTATAAATCATCATGATTGGTTCTACTTTGGCACTTTAAAATAATGTTAAGTTATTTAATTCGCGTTCCTTATAGTGCGGACGGACAGAAATTGGCTGAAGAAAAAATAGCGTTACATTTGATGCACCGCCAAAAAAACTTACCTTGCCCACTTTTTATAAAAACGCCTATTTATTATGGACAAGAAAATAATGAAAGAAGCCGCCCTACACTACCACGCAAAAGGGAAGCCTGGCAAGATTGAAGTTATACCAACCAAAGAAACCGCTAATCAAAGAGATTTATCGTTAGCTTATTCTCCGGGAGTTGCCGAACCTTGTTTGGCAATCAAAGAGAACATCGATGATGTATATAAATATACTGCTAAAGGCAACCTGGTTGCTGTGATTAGCAATGGTACCGCTGTGTTAGGATTGGGCGATTTAGGGGCAGCAGCGAGTAAGCCCGTGATGGAAGGAAAGGGATTATTATTTAAAATATATGCTGATATTGATTGTTTTGATTTGGAATTGGACACTACAAATGTCGATGAATTTATCAGAACAGTAAAGATTCTCGAACCGACCTTTGGTGGCGTGAATTTGGAAGACATTAGTGCGCCCGATTGTTTTGAAATAGAGGAACGCCTCAAAAAAGAACTCAATATTCCCGTCATGCACGACGACCAACATGGAACGGCTATCATTAGCGGTGCTGCCTTGTTGAATGCCTTGGAGATTGTGGGTAAGAAAATTGAAGACGCCAAAATAATCGTCAATGGTGCGGGAGCTTCGGCGATTTCGTGCACGCGCATCTACGTGTCATTGGGTGCAAAAAAGGAGAATATTTTCATGTACGATAGCAAGGGATTAATTCACCCTGATCGTGATAATTTGAATGGTAAAAAAGGAGAGTTTGTTAATGGTACGGTGCCAATGGGAACTTCTTTAAATGATATTTTGAAAGGGGCAGATGTGTTTATTGGATTGTCTCGTGGCAATATTTTGGATGGTGATATGATTCAGGGAATGGCGGAAGATTGCATCATTTTTGCGATGGCGAATCCGACACCAGAGATTAGTCCTGAGATTGCCAAATTGGCAAGACCTGACTGTATCATGGCGACAGGACGTTCGGATTATCCAAATCAAGTGAATAATGTATTGGGCTTTCCATTTATTTTTAGAGGGGCATTAGATGTTCGCGCTTCTGAAATTAACGAAGCCATGAAGTTGGCTGCTGTTCGTGCCTTAGCGGAATTGGCGCGTAAGACTGTGCCAGACATCGTGAATATGGCGTATGGCAATATCAATTTGAAATTTGGTAAAGACTATATTATTCCAAAACCAGTTGATCCGCGTCTGATTACAGAAGTTGCCAAAGCAGTTGCGAAAGCAGCAATGGATTCGGGCGTAGCCAAGCATCCAATTGAAGATTGGGACGCCTATGATTTAGAACTATCGACTCGCTTAGGCAACGACAATACGCTATCAAAAGTTATTGAAACCAAAGCCAAACAAGATGTGAAACGCGTGGTATTTGCAGATGCAGAAAACGTATCGGTTTTGAAAGCAGCGCAAGAAGTATTAGAGGAAAAAATTGCTTTTCCGATTCTTTTGGGTAGCGTGAAGCGAGTGAAAAAGATGATGGAACAAAATCAAATATCCTTGCCAGGCATTCAAATTATTGACCCAAAAAATCCTGTTTCTGATGAAGAGGAACGTATCCTGGTAAAATACGGCAAAGCTTTTTATAAAAAACGTCGCCGAAAAGGAATCAATCAAACTGAAGCTTACGATATGATGCGTGGACGAAGTTATTATGGTTCGATGATGGTTGAAATGGGCGATGCAGATGCTTTGATTGGCGGTTTGAGTAAAAAATATCCTGATACAATTAAGCCAGCGCTGGAAATTATCGGCCCACGAGAAGGAGTGAAAAAAGTGGCAAGTACTCACATATTGATGACGAGATTTGGTCCGTTGTTTTTGGCAGATACTTCAATTAATCACCACCTGACCTCCGAAGATGTAGCTAATGTAGCAGAATTGGTGGCTAACGTAGCCAATACATTTAATGTAGATCCGAAAATTGCAATGTTGACTTATTCTAATTTTGGTTCTGTTCCAAAAGGCGAATCTGCATTATTGATGCGAGAAGCAACCGCAATCTTGCACAAACGTCACCCAGATTGGATAGTTGATGGTGAAATGCAAGCGCACGTTGCCCTAAATCCAGAAATGTCGAAAGATTTCTATCCATTTTCCAAGTTGGCAGGACATCGCGCTAATGTGTTGATTTTCCCGAACTTGTCTTCCGCCAATATTGCCTATAACCTCTTAGGTCATGCGGCTGAGATGGACATCATCGGGCCAATTATGTTGGGCATGAAAAAACCAGTACATATTTTGCAATTAGGTGCGAATGTGCGGCAAATTGTAGATATGGTAGGTATTGCGGCGATTGATGCGCAGGAGAATGAGAAGTAGGACTGTGATTGGAGAGATAAAAAACGTTTGTAAAAACGCTTTTTATCTCTTAAGGAACTTACTTACATACAATCGGTTCTAAATGATTTCAT
>CAYUNA010000646.1:0-3176 GCA_964445895.1 uncultured Saprospiraceae bacterium
CCTTGTAAGTCAATTCCGTTCGCAATCGCTTCATGACAAATTTTCAAATAATCCTTGATACTATTAATCCGTACCTCCGAATCATCCGTACAAATCCCATTCTCGGTAATGACCATTGGTTTTTTAAAACGCTTATGAAAACGCCGTAAATTTCGAGCAAGCCCTTCGGGTTTGTAGCCCCACATTTTATCATGCGGAATGCCCATCTTTTTAAATTTTCCGGGGTTATCTGGCACTGTAATTGGAAATGGGTCAAACAAAATATAAGCATAATAACTCAATCCCCAATAGTCCACTTTTTTGAAAAAACTGGCAGCATAAGTGTGAAACCACCAATCTGTAAACGCCGCAGGAATCCAGCCCAACGGATTCTTTGCTTTAAAATAACAGGTATTAAAAGATATACCAACAGGCAAATCAGGATGCTTTTCTTTTAAAATATCATATACAATATTATGCGCTCGCCCCATGTTTTTCAATGCTTTTCCTGCTTGAAAAATGTTCTTTTTATGCGGCGGAAAATCTCCTGTAACATAACCATTTAAGGCATAAACATTGGGTTCGTTAAAAATATTCCAGCTAAAGGTGTATTGCCCAAAATACGCCATGCATTGCCGTGCATAATCTACAAATGCGGAGACATTATCTTCGGTCAGCCACCCTTTTTCGTTCTCAAACCACAGCGGATTAGTAAAGTGATGAATCACAAACATGATGCGCGTTCCGTGGTCATTCAGATACTTAAAAAACGTCTGATATTCCTTCACTACTTCCATATCAAATGTCGCAAATGGGGCATTTTGTAACCTTGCCCAATCCACACCACAGCGATAGACCGTCCCAAATTGCAGGATATTATCGGCATCTTCCAACCGCCGTTTTTCATGGTTAGTGGTCACATTAAAAGTGTAGCCGTCTTTGGATTTTAAACCTTTCCAGTTGTGGTCGGATGCCGTTTCTACCTGGGCAGCAGCGGTGGAGGTTCCCCAAAAAAAATTAGGTGGAAATGTAAGTTTCATTTGCTGGTGTTTCGTATTTATTATTTTGGTAATTGGGTTTATGTATTCAGACAAATTTATAATCAAATGCCCTTTTAGGAACATAAAGCCTTGGCAAAAACGCTCTATATCGCTCAAAATTATACACCTTCCCCTTCTTCCATACGCTGCATTTCATACAAATCAAAATAGTATGCTTTATTTTGCAGCAATTCCTCGTGCGTACCCTGTTCGACAATTTGTCCGTCTTCCAATACCAATATTTTATCAAATTCGAGCAAAGAATAGATACGGTGCGTAATGATAATGGCTGTCTTTTCTGATAAAGCTTTGTCCAAATAGCCCAAAATTTGCGCTTCCGTATTGGTGTCAACTGCCGACAAACAATCATCCAAAATCACAATATCTGGCTGTTTGATGAATGCCCGCGCTATCGAAATCCGTTGTTTCTGACCGCCAGAAAGCGTTACGCCACGCTCACCTGTTGTGGTAGCAAAGCCCTCTTTCAGCTCATTGATATCATCATAAACAGCGGCATATTTAGTGTATTGTTCAATCTCTGCTTGTGTCGCTTGCGACCGTCCAAACGCCACATTTTTTGAAATAGAATCAGAAAATAAAAAGACATCCTGTGGTACATAACCAACACATTGTCGCAAGTTGGCAAGGTCAATGTTTTCAATATTCTGACCATCAATCAAAATTTCTCCATCAGTCACGTCATACATTCTAACTAATAAATCCGCAATCGTCGTCTTTCCCGCTCCCGTTTTTCCAATAATTGCCATTTTTTCACCGCTTTTTAGATGAAAACTGACATCCTTCATCCCTACGATTCCCGTATCAGGATAGGTAAAGTTGACATTTTTAAACGTTACTTCTCCCCGAATATCAACTGGCTGACTAACAGGATTCACAATATCAGGCTTTGCATAAAGAAACTCATTGATGCGTTTCTGTGAGGCTGCCGCTTGCTGAATTAATGAGGTAATCCACCCCAAAGCTGTCACTGGCCAAGTCAACATATTTACATAAATAACAAACTCCGCAATATTACCCGGCGAAATCGAACCATCCACGACCAATAGCCCACCAACATAAACGGTAATCACAGTACTCGCCCCAATCAACAATACCATCGTCGGAAAAAACAGGGCGTTGACTTTCGCCAAATTCATCGCTTTTTCCTTATAATCTTCGCTTTGGTCGCTAAAATACTGTCCCATCATTTGCTCCTGCACATAGCTTTTCACCACTCTAATACCTGAATAAACCTCCTGTGCAGTACTGTTTAAAGTAGCCAATTGTGCTTGAATCACTTCGCTTTTTTTGTTTATCAAACGACTCACATAATAAATCGACAACGATAACAGCGGCAATGGCGCGAGTGACCACAACGTCAATTCAACACTCACTCGCAGCATAGACCAAATCACAAAAATAAACAGTGAAATCAAATTGATGCCATACAATAAGGCAGGACCGAGATACATTCGTACTTTTGAAACGTCTTCGGTGATGCGAGACATGAGGTCACCGGTATTGTTTCGTTTGTAAAAAGCCAGATTTAAGGCTTCATATTTTTCAAAAATTTCCTTCCGCAAATCATATTCAATCAGTCGCGACATCACGATAATGGTCTGCCGCATAAAATACATCGAAATTCCCATCATCAATGCCAAGGCAACGACCAACAACCCAAAAAACAAGAGCATTTTACCCAGATTTGCTTGTACAACGGCTTGATTGTCAAAGTTTTCAAAGACTTGGTAGAGTCCGATATTTTCCAATACTAAATTCAGCGCATCCCGAATCATTTGCGGCTGCAATACTCGAAACCAGTTGGACAACGAGACAAATATGATTCCCAACAGGAGATATTTGTAATATTTTATGAAGTATTTATTGAGGTAAGTGAGGTGTTTCAATGGACAGTTGGATTGTTTCGATTAATTCGATTGTTGTTAATTAAATAGATTGCCCTATTTGTTTTACTTATGATGAGTTTTTGGGCTAAATAACTAACCTTTTAAACCGCATTTTGTTTCAAGTCACAAAAATAATAGATTCAAACTTTCCAAACCCTTCTTTTATTACTAAATTTGCCACAACCGTTAATTAAGTAGAGTGTGTAAAAACTTTCTTTACGTTTTGCTCGGTAGCTAATTGACTTTTAGA
>CAYUNA010000647.1:0-3174 GCA_964445895.1 uncultured Saprospiraceae bacterium
TTATTATTTCATCGTTACTTAGTCTATTATTTTTGCCTTCCTAAAAAACCTTTCTGAATTTACTTTTCAGAAAGGTTTTTTAATTTTAGGGGTTGATTTCTATGGGTGTTTTCCTTTCCAATAGCCGTTACGTTATTCATCGTGTTACTTATCAAAAATAACGCGAACTGAAGACCGCTAAAGAACAAAATCAAATTCTAAAGTCTCAAAGTAGAAATAGAACTAAAAATTAAATCTATATCATGCGACTATTCCTATTAATAAGCATCATGCTTTTCTTTTTGAACTGTAAAGAAACGCCAAAGACACCACCGTCACCACAACAACCAATTCCTACTAAAATAGAAAAAAAGGCTACCAGTGAAACTGATGGTTTGGTTGCCATTAACGGGACAGAATTGTACCTCAAAACCATCGGGCAGGGCGAGCCAATTCTGGTCATTCATGGTGGGCCAGGGCTTGACCATACGTACTTTTTACCACAAATGGAGGGTTTGGCGAAAGACCATGAATTGATTTTCTATGACCAGAGGGCAAGTGGAAAAAGTGCGTCAAATCTGGACAGTAGCCAAATTTCGATAGATATTTTTGTGGAAGACATTGAAGCCATTCGCAAACAAACCAAGCAGGAGAAACTGAACATTTTGGGACATTCCTTTGGGGGAATTTTGGCAATGAAATATGCCATAAAATACCCAGAGCAAGTGAATAAACTGATTCTGTCAAATTCCTCTGGCGCGAGTTCTGTTTTTATGAAAAATGAAGCAAAACGGCTGCAAGAGCGCATTACTGAAGAAGATAGATTTGAACAAGAATTGATTTTTAAATCGACTAATTTTCAAGGGGGCAAAGCGTCGGCGTATGAAGATTTGTTTCGGATTTTCTTTCGAAAAGAATTTGCCAATAGAGCCTTAGCAGATAGTTTGACGCTGACCTTTCCGGCAAATTTTGCTAAAAATAGCCGATTATTGAGCTATTTGAGCAGAGATATGGGCGCGAACTATGATTTTTCTGCTGATTTAAAAAATATTACTGCGCCTACTTTGGTCGTCTATGGTGACTATGAAATTTTATCAGAAAGTGCAGGTAAACAAATCGCGGAAACGGTTCCCAATGCAACGTTTGTGCTATTAGAAGATTGTGGACATTTTCCGTTTATTGAACAACCAACGGTGTATTTTAAAACGATAAACGACTTTTTGAAATAAGTGCATGTCTAGTTTTTATACGAACTGAAAATCAATGGTTTAGGGTTTTGACGAAGCATCAAAAAAAGATTTTAGCGAGCTTAGTAACTGATTTGATTTAAAGTCAAGTTCTTAAATACAGGAAGTAGAAAAACTAGACATACTCTAAGTGAAAACTGTAACTTCTGTGCCATATTGAGTTATTGGTTTGAAACCATTTTTATTGATGAAGTAAAGTGTAAATAAATAGCTCAATATGGCACGTATAATTTTTTTTACAAGCATTCTCTCCTGCTTTTTTCAATCTATTTTTAGTCAAAACCCAAACAACCTCGTCCTCAATCCAGGCTTTGAAGAAGTCTCCAAAGTTTTTCCTGTTTTACCCTGTACTTTCATCAAACGCAACACTAGCTTTGATAAATCGATGCCTTCCTGGACGACATTTGAAGGACAAACACCCGACATCGTTCAGTGGCAAGATGGACGCAAAAATCCTTGTGTTTATCCAAATCCGCGTGAAGGCAATCGGATGGTTGGGATAATTAATTACTTGCCGCATGATGACATCAACATGCCGAAAGATTACCATGAATTTTTGCAAGGTACTTTGAAAGAACCAATGGTGGTGGGAGAAGAATACACGTTTCAATTTTTCATTACGCAGCCAGCGTTGACTGCCAATTTTCACTTGAAAAGAGTCTATGGAAAAATCACAACGGCGATTCCCGTTGCTGCGAATAATTTAGGTTTTTATTTTTTAGAAAAACAGCTGGACATCACGACAGATATGTGGAAATACATCGAAGACAACGAGATAAAACCGCATTTTAATATCGAAAAAATCATTGAAATCGAAGATGGCGAATGGATTCAGTTGACTGGAACTTTTAAAGTTGACAAGCCTTATACTCATTTTATTTTGGGGAATTTTTTTACCGATGAAAATACTAAAAATAACTTGCCAGCCGAACAAAAGGCAGCACTTGCAGACTTTCCAACGCTGTATTATATGGAAGAAAAAAAGCGAGTGACGTATTATTTGATTGATGATTTTGGAATTTATTTGGCGAATGAAGCCCCTGATTTGCAACCTGTAGTTTCGCTTTCCAAGCAATTAGAAACGAAGGGGATTTATACCTTTGAAAATGTCAATTTCGCTTCTGGAAAATGGGATTTGCAACCCGCGGCATTTACCGAATTAGATGATTTGACTACTTTTCTAAAAGAGAATCCTACAAAAAGAATTGAAATCGGCGGACATACGGACAGTCGAGGAACTACCGTTTCTAACCAGCAATTGTCTGAAAATCGGGCTAAAGCGGTCTATAATTATCTAATTGAAAAAGGGATTGATGCCGAGCGGTTGAATTTTAAAGGATACGGGGAAATGAAGCCCAAAATGACGAATGAAACGGAGGCAGGAAGGTTGGAAAATCGGCGGGTAGAATGTGTGATTTTGTAAAGATAACTATGTTGAGTATAGTACCGTTTAAAGCAAGTTTCTTTTAATTATAAGAAGCGAGAAAATCTTACGATTTTCTCGCTTCCCAAATGGTAGAACAACTGCGTCCGGGTACTTAATTCAGTAGCCTTGCTACAAGTTTTTATGTGATCCATCACAAAACGGCGTCCCATTCACATTGTGCTTACAACCGCACCAGGCGACGCGTTTTTTCTCTTCTACAACTTCTATAATCGGTGCCATGCCAGAGCCTTTGTGTTTGCCGTCGCAGTAAGGTTGATTGGTACTCATGCCGCAAGAACACCAAGCGTAACGACCTGGCTCAATCTCCATCACATACGGACTTTTTTGTGGTATTAATTTTTCACTCATTGTTTGAATATTTTTTTTTGATAAAATTTGTTTAAAAACTAGACCTGTTAGGAACGCAAAACTAGACATGCTCTAACTGTCAATTACTTAAGAATCGAAGCATTAGTGAAATGAATTCAATAACTTGAACCATTATGCTTGTTCTTTTTCCTT
>CAYUNA010000648.1:0-3165 GCA_964445895.1 uncultured Saprospiraceae bacterium
CCCAAAAGGGTTGGGTGTTTATTTATAAAAACCAAAATGAAAACGAGGATTAGAAGAATACAACCATTTTTTTCTTCAAAAATAAACCCAATCAACTGATTCAAACAATCAACTAATTGCCAATCAGTGTGTTTAAGAAATAAATTATTTATAAACAAACGAACTAAGGGAGTTGGTAATCAATAACCAATTTCACACCATATAATACAATGGAAATATTGCACATTCCTTTTGAGGACGTACCTCAATTATCTGCGCGCGATAAGGCGTACTACCGAGAAGACCCGACACTCCGACCATTTTACAAATATCCAGTCAATTTAGCGGCTTTCAAAAATGTCATTGCTGATAAGGAGAAGGAAGACATCAATCGAGCGGTAATTGTTGAGGTTTTAAAAGAACAATACAGTCGCTTGGACACTACCGGGAAAGTTGGGGAGAATATCGAAAAACTGGCAGCTAAAAATACATTTACCGTTATCACAGCGCATCAGCCTAGTTTGTTTACGGGGCCGTTGTATTACATTTATAAAATCATTTCTGCTATTAATTTGTCGAAGCAGCTCAATGCAGAATATGCTGATAATCAGTTCGTTCCGGTATTTGTGACTGGGGGCGAAGACCATGATTTTGAGGAAGCGAATCACGCCAATTTATTTGGAAAAAAATTGGAGTGGGAGAGTGGAGAAACGGGATCGGTAGGCAAAATGAAGACGAAGAAAATACAGCCTGTTTTAGAAGAATTGAAAGATATTTTAAAAGACTCCGATAATGCGCAGCACATTTTTAAAGTAATGGAGACGGCACATACGGAAAACGAATTGTATGCGAACGCGACGATTCAGATGGTGCATGAGTTGTTTAAAAATGAGGGGTTGGTGGTGTTGAATATGAGTCATCCGAAACTGAAACGTCAATTTATACCGATTATAAAAGAAGAGATTACACAACAACCGTCGATTGGTTTGGTAGAAAAAACGGTTGGAGAACTGGAAAAAGTTGGTTTTTCTGGACAAGCAACGCCGCGCGAGATTAATTTCTTTTATTTGGATAATCAACTTCGTGAACGCATCGTTTTTGAAAATGGTAGCTATCAGGTTTTAAATACCGATTTAACCTTTTCTGAACAAGAAATCCTTGCCGAAATTGATGAGCATCCCGAAAAATTCAGCCCCAATGTAGTGATGCGCCCCCTTTATGAGGAATATGTTTTACCAAATTTAGCTTACATCGGCGGTGGTGGAGAGTTGGCGTATTGGTTGGAACGGAAGACGCAATTTGAGCATTTTGGCGTTAATTTTCCGATGCTGATTCGTCGAAATTCTGCGCTTTGGGTGGATAAAGGTAATGCGAAAAAGATGAGAAAATTGGGGCTTTCAATTCAGCAATTGTTTCAGGGAGAACATGATTTAATTAAGCTGTTTGTCAATGAAAACGCGACGGCAGAGTTGAGTTTGGAAGCAGAAAAAGAAGCTCTGAAAGGCGTATTTGAAAAAGTGGTTGAAAAAACTGAACCGATTGATTCTACACTCGTCAACTCGGTGTGGGCAGAACATGCAAAGCAACTGAAAAGTCTGGAAAATTTGGAATCAAAAATTATGCGTGCAGAGAAGCAAAAGCATGATGTGGCATTGAATCAAATTGCCAACCTGAAAGATAAACTCTATCCCAATAATGACGGTTTGCAGGAGCGAACGGATAATTTTATGGGTTTTTATTTGAAATATGGCGAGGCGTTTTTTGAGGTTCTAAAAGAAAACTTAAATCCATTAAAGAAGGGGTTTGTTGTGGTTGTGGATGCTGTGTAATGGTGAATTTAAAAACCGTTTTGCTGGATTCGAACACGTTTTAGTTATATCAAATGTATGGCTATTGTTTTTTTGTTACTCATCCGCATGCACCACGAAAAATATGCTCTCAGCCGTAGCAAATATGATTCATCCCGAATTTTGAGTCAAATCTGTTTGTTGAGCATTTTGAGCCGAAAATGTTCACGGAAGAAAATAAATTACGCGCGGCTCAAGGGTTCTCAAAGGGTAAAAACTGGATTTTCTAAAAAAACCAGTTTTTACCCTTTGAGAACCCCGAGGTGCATATCGTAGAAATAGATTGAAATGGGGTGATTTTGCACCGCATTTAATCTCATTCATAAATCTAAGTGAAATGAATTTAATAAGTTGAGCCAGAATGCGCCGTAATTTTTTCTTGTAAAAAGGTTTAAAAATCAGTGCATAGCCGCGTTACGGACTTATTTTTAAAGGTTTTTAGAAGGAAAAAGAACAAGCATAATGGTTCAAGTTATTGAATTCATTTCACTAAGCAAGTGCAAACATCAGTAACTATAAACTCTCATCAAGTTACCTTGCTCCCCATCACTACCTTTTTCAATAACTTAGGGGACAGTCGTTTCAAATAAATTGCCAGCGTTTCTTTACCACCAAAATACACTTCATCTTTTTGTTTGTAAATGGCAGTTGTGACTTTTTTAGCCAATTCCGACGGTAGCATTCCTGCATTTTGAGCATCATCCATTTTTCCCTGTTTTTCACCATCACCAACCAGCGCATTTTTAGAAATATCGGTTTTAATAAACCCTGGACAAACCATCGTTACGTTCAATCCTTCTGGTTCAATTTCCATTCGTAATGCATCAAAAAAACCATGTAATCCATGCTTTGCGGCCGCATAAGATGAGCGTAAAGGGGATGAAAATTTTCCCATTAAACTCGACATCACGACGAAATGCCCCGTTTTTCTCGCCAGCATATGTGGCAAAACCGCCTTCGTCAACGCAATCGTTCCCAATAGGTTGATATTTATGAGTCGTTCATCCACTGAAAAATCTGTGTCCTTAGCCAATGACCGTTGCGAAACGCCTGCATTATTGATTAAAACATCAATTTTTCCTGCTTTTTCCAGGGCACTTTTTGTCTTGTTTGGCAGGGAAGCAAAATCAGCGACATCCAACGTTTCAATCCAAACCTGAACGTTTGCATTGCATTTTTGGGCAACTGCTTTCAATGCCTCCTCTCGTCGAGCCGATAAGATTAAATTAGCCCCTTGATTGGCAAATTCATACGCTAATGCTTCGCCAATACCAGAAGACGCACCGGTAATCCAGACCGTTTTATTTTCGAAATTCATAATTTATTAATTACTACGCGG
>CAYUNA010000649.1:0-3164 GCA_964445895.1 uncultured Saprospiraceae bacterium
AGGAATTCGAGGGGATGTTTAAAAATTACCGAATTAATTACTACGAGGCACTTATCATACCGATATAGATGGGCATTTATAAATTTTCTCTAAAATAGCCAAAGGAAACTCAAAAATGTGATAACTGATGTTAAGTAAGTTAACAAGAACACTCGCGCTTCAACGCTGAATCTCGAACCCTAAATTCTGAATATTATGTTCAATCCTTACCTTGATGCTGCCCTTGTTATTTGGCTTTACGTGACTATCTGGTTCGTCATTGCTATGATAAAAAAAGACAATAGCATTGTTGATATTGCCTGGGGATTGGGCTTTGTAGTGGTTGCTTGGTGGCAATATTTCAACTTTCCGCACGAGCATTCTACGCTACTGACGATAATGGTTACGTTGTGGGGTGTTCGGTTGGGCGTGTATTTGTTTTTTAGAAATTGGTCGGAAGGCGAAGATTGGCGATATAAGCAAATGCGGGAAAACTGGGAAGGTAGCTTTATCCTCAATTCTTATTTTAAAATCTTTATTTTGCAAGGAAGCCTTATGTTTATCATTAGCTTGGTTTTGATACAGCAGCCTATTGAAACGGCTTCCAATCTATCTATAATTTCTTACCTTGGAATGGCTATTTTCACCATTGGTTTTTTATGGGAAAGCATCGCCGATTTTCAACTCAAACAATTTAAATCAAAGCCAGAAAATAAAGGAAAATTCATGCAATCTGGCCTTTGGAAATACTCACGCCACCCTAATTATTTCGGAGAAATGCTGGTTTGGTGGGGCATTTATATTTTTACCATTTCGTATGGAACGTGGTATTTGTTTATCATTAGTCCAGTGATGATTACGTTTTTATTATTGAAGGTTTCGGGCATTCCGTTTTTACAAAAGAAGCAATCCAAAAGTTCAAAATATGCAGCGTATATTGAGGCGGTGCCGAATGCGATTTTGCCTAAGTTTTGGTAAAATATCCTGTTAAGTAGGTGTCGCTATTTATCTTGCTATAAAAACAGGGCAAAATCTCCTCTAATTTCACTTTGAAAAGCCTTGAAGAGCTAAGGCTATTCGCGGTTTTCAAAGCCAAATTAGAGAAAATTTATCCTCTGTTTTTATTATCAACATAAATAACGTCACCTACTTAGGAATGTGAAGTTACCTATTTCGCGTTCTCAAGAGACATTGCCATACATTTCCAATGAATAATATTCCCACGTTGATCCAAAGCTTCTTGAATAACGAGATTTTCATCAAAATGATTGATTTTAAATCCAATATTTTCAACAACATTTTGTAGCTTTTCAATAGGAAAAAAATCGTCCCAATTCGCTTTACTATTAAAATTTAAAGGAGTGACAATCAACACCTGTCCATCTTTTTTCAAAATACGAAACAATTCTTTTAATGCCATTTTGGGCTCATCAAAACGGTCAAAAGTAAAACTACTGACAACCAAATCTAAGGATTGGTTGTCAAATGGCAAACGTTCTCCTTTTGCTAAACCAAATTGTAGATTTGCTACATGCCTTCCCGTTATTTTCTCTGGTTTAAAACCTCGGTGTCCATCTAATAAATCAATCGTTTTTGCCGCAATCCAATAGTCGTAGGCTTGCCGCAGCAATTGATAACTAAAGTCAATGCCCCAACATTCTGCTGAGGGAAAGCGCATTGCCAATTCCCCAATTAATCGCCCGACGCTGCAACCAATATCGAGAATTGATGTCGGTTTTTCGGAATTAATTTCAGTCATTATCCAGTCCAAAATGGGTTGATAGGAGTAGTTTTCCCAAGTTTGTTGAGAGAGATGCAGACGGGTTTGACGAGTAACGGTTTGTTCGTAATTTTCATACTTGTCTTGCTGGAATTCGACTTCCGTTTTTGGATAAAAAAAAGGGATATTTCGCCGAGTTTTGCAAGGTATAGGAAGTTGTAATTTTCTCATTGAAAAAAGATAAAATTTGAGGTTTTTCAAATGCGAAGTAATTCCCAAATAGTATCACTCCCGATGAATCAATTTTTTAGTCGCTGCAATCCACATTGGACTTAACAATAAGGTCAGTGAAATAACGACAATCGTCAATTGATAAGTAAAATCATTGATAATAGCACCATGATAGGCACTCGCAATTAACACAAAACTCAACTCTCCAATCTGTGCCAATAATGCACCTCCATATAGACTTTCCGACCAATCTCGACCAAAATAATGTAAAATGGCGGCATTGATAAAGTGATTGCTCAAATAAACAGCAACAATCAACAAACTAACGATACGCCAATGTTCCAGCAAAAAACTTAGATCTATTAACAGCCCAACCGACACGAAAAACAAGGCAACAAAAACGACTCGAAAAGAGTGTAAACTATGGTGAAACCAAGTTGTTGAACGACCTGCCCCAACGACAATTCCACCAATAAATGCACCCAATGCTGCCGACAAACCAAACAAAGCCGTCACCAAAGCAAAACCAAAACAAACGATAAATGCCATGAAAACTTGTAATTCGTAGTCGTGCTCTAAATTTTTGCTGAGCGGTAGTGTGATTTCTTTTTTTCGGACAATGTAAACAATCAATCCAATAATGGAAATGCCGCCGACCAATTGCAAAATCATTTCATCTGTCGAAGGAATTTCGCCACCCAAATATCCAGTCGCAATTAACATCGGTACGATTAAAATATCTTGCATCAGCAAAATGCTAATGACATTTTTACCAATACGAGACTGCATTTCGTTGGTATCTTGCAATAATTTGATGACCACCGCAGAACTACTCAAACTAATCGCAAAACCCAGCACAACAATTCGATTCATTTCCCAGGCAAAAAGCCAACCAATGATGGCGACTAACAGCACACTTGCTATTACTTGAAATACAGTTCCGATACTTGCCAGTTTCCAGTTTTTCAGTAAGTCGGTTAGATTGATTTCCATACCGATAAAAAACAGTAGCAAAATCAATCCTATCTCTCCCATTTGTGTGATGAATTCCTTGTCAGTTATCAAATCAAATCCATGATCGCCCAAGATTACTCCCGCAATAATGTAAGCAATCGCATAAGGTTGTTTGAAATACCGCAAAACCAAACCTAGTCCTACGATAACTAAACCGAGGATAACAAATGTAGAAATATTGGGATTAATTCCAGAAAGAAATAGCATAGATGGTGTTTTG
>CAYUNA010000650.1:0-3161 GCA_964445895.1 uncultured Saprospiraceae bacterium
GCTAACATAAATCGCAGTTTCAAAGTAAAAACTAAGACCAAACTTTCTCTCTCAAAAATGTCAATTTATTTATTTCGCGTTCCTTAGTGAAAATTTGTGTAGTTTGTTTTTAAGAAAGACTAGTGCTACAATTCATAAATTATTGCACTAATTATTTTTAGAAAGGTATTCAAAAATGGACATTTTTCTTGAAAAATTATAACAAAAGCTACATTTTACTATAAAAAAAATCCAAAATTACTCTACTTTACCTTTCCGAAACAACATATCTGCTCCCATCAAAATCTTATTCTTCAATCTAAAATTATAATCTGGTTGCGCCGCCAAAAAATCACGAACGGTCTGTCCCGCTGCCTTCGATTGATGTCCCGCCAAAGTCACCGAAATCCAGCGCCGTGGGAAGAAAATATCGCCCGTTGCCTGAATTTCTTCCATTAGTTCTAAACTTGGTAAAATATACTTTTCCGAAGTCTTCGCTCGTAGTGGATGATGCAGATATTCCAGGGCTTGCAATACCCACGATTCGCGGCTGCGGTTGTCTTTACTTTTTAGTGTTTCAAAAAAAGCATCGCGCTCCGCTTCATCACCAGAAAGGGCAGGAATAACAAAAGACATCTCCAGTTTTCTATCGGGATTCTCTAACCGGGAAAGTTGAATTTTTAAAATATCTGATGCATCCCTCACATCTCGTACACCCAATTCATAAGCCAGTTTGGTTCGGTCGCTGTTAGACAATTCCAAATCATTGATGTCCAAATCTCCTTGCCAAAGTTGCCTCAATCTTTGTATGCCTCTATTGGAAAGTGATATCGAAATATAGGTATCCAACAATGCTTTTTTCTGACTCTGTTGTGTTGCCTTTTCCATCAAATCCCAAATCAGCGTTTCCCATTTCAAGGCAATTTCTTTCCGTTCTTCGGGCGAAATAAACCCCCAATATACGGTTTCCAAATATCCCAAACGACTATTCAGCCCTAATGACTCTCGTTCTTTTGGCAAATCATTTTCCAGCATTTTCAACATTGTTGCAGGGTCGATTTTTTGACGCAGAAAGGCTTCCCAAAGCGATAACCAAATGACGCTTTTCAAATAATCATCTGGCTCATTTTGAATATTGTTAGCGAGGTAATTTAGGCTTTCGTCATCCAATTCAAAATACCCATAACCGATGCCTTTTCCGTTTGGAATGAGATAATCGGGTGCAGGTAGATTTCGAGTTTCGGTCATCGTCAGAGAGCGATTGTCGAGGTTGACCGGGAAGGTAGTTGTCTTCCTGTTTTTCACCATAAGAACCTCTAAATCCTGATCCCATAGATTCATCGCAGCCGTCGCATTTCGCTGAACTAACTGTAGTGATTTAATTTCTCCATCCCTTCTTTTCAAATCTACTTCGATATGTGGCATCTCTGCTTCTTTTACCCAGGTATTGCTCCATTTTGCTAAATCTCGCGGCGTTTTTCCATCTAAAATAGCAATCAAATCATCCCAGGTTGCATTGTCAAACGAAAACTTTTTCAAATATTCTTGCATTCCATTTTGAAAATTTTCTTTCCCTAAAATCAACTCCAATTGCTTCATCACAATCGGTGATTTTTGGTAAATCAACCGTCCATATAGCGTTCCCGCATCTTTCAAATTGTCCAATTGCTGCTGAATCGGGTGCGTTCCTTCCGAACGATCTTCGCCATACGCCGCAGGATAATGTCGCAGCAAAAAACGCAGGTCGTGGTTGATTTTTGGGAAGTTAGGGTTGACCATTTTTGCAGCCATGAAATTGGCAAATACTTCTTTCAACCACACATCGTTAAACCAATCCATCGTCACCAAATCACCAAACCAGAGGTGCGCCGTCTCATGGGCAATCAAGGAATTCCGACTTAATCGCTGACTTTCTGTTGCCGTCTTATCAAGCATTAAGGAACGAGATTTGTAAAAAATTGCACCGGGATGTTCCATTCCTCCAAATTGAAAAGCGGGGATTAACACAAAATCAAATTTTTGAAAAGGCACGTCAATTTTAGTATAATCAACTAGCCAATCTAATGCTTTTGCATGAAGGTCAAAAATCTCTGAGGTATTGCGTTTTATTTTTTCAGCATCGGTTTCACGATGGTACATTTTCATTTCGTAGCCATTGACAGTCGCAGTTTCTACTTGAAATTCTCCGACAGCAAACGCAAAAAGATAAGTACTAATCGGCGCAGTTTTATCGTATCGAAACAACGTCTTCTCCCCATTCTTTTCCTCTTTTTTAATATTATAATTAGCAACCGATTTCCATTCATTTGGAATAGACAATGACAATTCATAAGTCGCCTTTAGATTTGGTTGGTCAAAACAAGGAAACGCCGTATGTGCGTTGGCAGGGACAAATAAAGTATATAAAAATTCATCGTTTCGATTCAATGCTTTTTCACCAGCAATAAATTCGATAGTGAATTCATTTTTGCCAATTGCCAAATGTTGTTTAGGAATTGTCAAGTGCCCATTTTCAAAATAAATTAATAACGACGAACCATTCTTAGAAATATTTTTAACATTCTCCGCAGGCACAGCGAAGTCTAAAACAAGATTTGCCGTATCTGTCGATAAGTCAAATGTCAACGTTGCTTTTCCTATAATCGGAGCAGATTTTTCTTTTGGAATATCAAATAGCAAATCGTAGTTGATATTGGAAATCGTTGCTTTTCGGTATTCAGCAAGTGTTTTTGAAATGCCTGATTCCGTTGGTGTAATGTTCATGCGTTCTTCAGTTTGACAGGCTTGAATTAAGATAAGCAGGAAAAAATAAATGTAATTTTTTTTCATAAATTGACAAGTTAAGGAACGCGAAATAAATAAATTGACATTCTTGAGAGAGAAAGTTAAGTTATTTACTTCGCGTTCCTAATCAGTGTAAAGTAGTTAATATACTCTATTTCGATTTTGGACGGTCCGTCAAATGCAATGCTGTTCCATAACCAATTTCTGTCTGCACGCACCGTTACCTAATTTTGATATTGCAAACATAACATTCTATTTTTCCAATTTCAAGTATTTAAGAAGTTGGTGAAAAATAATCATCCCACTCCTTTATAAATCAAATAGTAATTATAAACTGATGTTACGCTTTTTGTATATTTAGTAGCGAAATATTAGTTAGGAACGCGAAATAAATAAAT
>CAYUNA010000651.1:0-3160 GCA_964445895.1 uncultured Saprospiraceae bacterium
TCATGATTTTATTTGGTCTATATGACAAGCCGGTTTTATTCCTCTATCTACCTTTGTTCAAACTACAATTTTAGAACTTGGCATTTCATTTGCAATGTAACTTTATCTATCCTTTGCAATCCTTTATCATTTGCCAATTTTCACATATGAACTTACCTTCGTGGGTAGTTTTTTGTCACTGCCTCTTATTCTCGTTCTCCTCTACTGCTAATCCTATTGATTCGCTAGAAAGCTTGTTTCATAAAACAACAAAAGCAGAGGAAAAAATTGACATTTTACTCGACCTTTCTAGTGCGATGACTTACGAAAATCAAGACAAGCATTTTGATTATGCCAATCAAGCCTACTTATTATACCATCAAGCTAATTTAAAAAACGATACAATATTCGCAGAGGTTCTTTATTTTCTTGGCAGCGGAAACCAAGCTATGAATCAAAATGAAACGGCGTTAGAACTGTTTGATCAATCCAATGCAATAATCCAAGAGATGAATCTTCCCAATCTGGCATTTTCTATTTTCAACTCAAAAGGAATGTTGTACAATAAAATGGGACACTTTGATTTATCAATTGAAAACTATCAAAAAGCCCTAACTATTGCAGAAAAACAGGAGGACAAAGAAAAGATTGGAGCGATAGCTAATAATATTTCGATTATTTATTCCACTTTGAAAGCTTATGATAAGGCAAAAGAATTGCTACAAAAAGGTTATGAGGCCTGCATTGAATTAAAAGATGAACATGGTAAAGCAATCGCCTTATCAAATATAGGAGACCTTTACTTCAAGCAAGAAAATTGGGATAAAGCTATTTTCTACTTTGAACAAGCATCCGTTATTGTGGATTCCTTAGAAACAAGTTTCGGAATCGCTTATATCAGCCTAAACTTAGGGCTAACTTTACAAAAAAAGGAACAGTTAGAATTAGCCAAACAGCACATCAGTAAAGCTTACAAAATCGCATTAGTAAATAATTTTACCTATATCCTCTCTAAAGCTTCACTGGGTCTAGCAGAAATAAAAATAGCAGAAGGTGACTACCTTAATTCAGTAGATAAAGCAAACGAAGCCTTAGAGATTTATCAGAAATTAAATAATAAAAACGGGCTATCCGCAGTTTATAAATGCTTGTCTGAAAACTATGAAGCGATGGGGTATTTTGAAACCGCGCTCACCTATCGAAAACAATATGAAATCGAACAAGATAGCTTTTTTGATGAAGAACGAATTGCCAATTTTGCTGCTTTAGAATTTCAATTTGATAGTCAAAAAAAGGACGCCGAGAATACCCTATTGAAGGCAGAAAAATTAAAAAACGAAGCAACTATTCAACAACGAACCTATGTTGCTTGTGCAATCGGAGTCATTTTATTATTTTTTGGATTATCAACATGGATACTCTTTTTTCAAAATAAGCAAAAGAAGCGGTACAATAAAAAACTAGAAATAAAGGTATCCGAACGGACTAAACATTTAGAAACCTCTAACCAAAAACTGTCCATTGCCAATCAAGAACTAGAACAATTTGCTTATATCACTTCCCACGATTTAAAAGAACCACTACGAAATATTTCTAGCTTTTCGAGCCTCATTGAACGCAGGATTCGACAAGAGAAATATGACAACTTAGGAGAATATCTTGGGTTTATTAGCCAAAATACTCGGCAAATGCACGCCTTGATTGAAGATATTCTAGCCTTTTCAAAAATAGAAAATGTGGAAGCACAAAGCAAAACGACTTCCTTAGCAAAGATTATCGAAAACACTAAAAATGATTTACATTTATTGATTAAAGAAAAACAAGGAAAAATTGTTTTTCAAGACCCAAACCTTACCAATGAATCTGCCAATATTTTACTCCCGTTTCAAGTTTCGATGATTTTTAAAAATCTCATTGAGAATGGTCTAAAATACAACCAAAGTCCAACGCCAACCATAAAAATTGCACATAAAATCACTAATAATTATCACGTTTTTACTTTCCAAGACAACGGCATCGGCATTGATAAAGATTATCACAACAAGGTTTTTGAAATGTTTAAGCGACTGCACCATCGCGGCGAATACAACGGTTCAGGTGTCGGATTAGCCATTTGTAAAAAAGTGGTTCAAAATATCAAAGGTCAGTTAGAAATTTTGGAATCAAGTGATGCGGGGACAGTTTTTGAGTTAAAAATTCCGATAAAAATGGAATCAAGCCAATCTATTAAAAAAACGTATAGTGAAAAGGATGCAGTAATTTGAGTCATTGTATTAAATTCCGTTTTTTGATTTTCATCACTGATGTCCCCAATTCTCCTCCGAATCATCATCATTTGGCGACAATCCTAAAATATCCCCTTCCGTTGTCACTCCCAAGCCTAAAACTGTTCGATTGGCATACGAAAAATAACTAATGACTTGATTTGCTTCCAAAATTTCACCATCCGTTAGTCCTTCTTTTTGGAGTAACGAAAAATCATTTTCATTCATGTTTTGTGGCTGCACGGTTAGCGTTTTAGCATAATTTAACAACGCCAATTCCTTTCCAGAAAACATTAATTCGGGGCGTTCTGCCTTCAATGCCTCCCAGATTTGTTTCGATTTCTCCTTGTCTTCCAGCAGTCTTTCCAATCCCGAAAAATGATGTCGATAACAGTATTCACAGCCATTCAGCAAACTTACATACACCCCCAACGTCTCCAAAAACCACTTAGGAAAGGTGTTTTCTCGATGATGCAATACATTTTTATAAATCGCCATATGTCCTTTCAAAGAATGTGGTCGGAGGCTATGCACTTTCAGAATATTATCAATATAATTATTTGCTCCTTTGACGCGGTCATAGAGTTTTTTGAGTATCCCTGTAGCGGCTTCATATTCGATGGTTTTAATCCACGCCATGTTGTTATTTTTTTTAGTAATTAAGGGTTGTGTAAAAAGGTAGCGGACACCTTTATTTTGCAAATAATTCGATATGTAAATTGTTGAAAAACAAATTTTAATAACTATCGGGGATCTGCTACCTTTTCGTTTTTCGACCTTTTCACACAACCTCTTTTCTTTAAAAATTCTAAATGCCCTCTAAGTAGTAAGTCAAGCTAATTATGATAAGTTGACTTACTACTAAGTACAGTGTAACAAAAGTTTTTTTGGTTTTAAGGAGGGAGAAAATTGCAAAT
>CAYUNA010000652.1:0-3159 GCA_964445895.1 uncultured Saprospiraceae bacterium
GAACCATAAACTATTGATTATCAGTTCGGTAAAATTTTAAACATGCTCTAAAAATTTCCCAACACTATTCTCTCCCAATTATAGCTCCCGAGGCGTTGTATTCTACATCATGCTTCTTCCCATTTTCCTTGAATTCTACATCATAAAAAAGCCCTTTCTTCGCACTTTCTACCCGCTCAACTTCTACAATATCATCTTTATCATAATCGCGCTTAATAGCTTCTTTGACTGCTTCGGGCAAGTTTTTATACTTAATGGTATTTTCTGTCTCTACCCAATTGCCATTTTTATCAAAATCAACTCGATAAGTTTCACCATCTTCATTGAATTTCGCTTCGTAATTTCCAGCATCATCCTCTTCCCATTTTGCATTCTTTTCATTAGGATATTTTTTCTGAAAATTAGCTTTAGCAATTTCCTTACTTTTATCAGAAATTTGTCCTTCCGAAGAGCCACAAGCAGACAACATAATCAAACCTATAAAACAAAGAATATTTTGCATTGAATTGATGATTTTAAAAGAAGGTTAGTGCGTTTACAGAACATTATCTCCTTTATATTATTTTTAAATTCATTGCTAAAACGTCCCTGCCTTATCGATGTTCACAACATTATTATCAATCTATCCCAACTCTACCAACGTCACGCCATCTCCTCCTTCCTTCGCATCTGGATGTCGAAATCCGGTTACATCTTTATATTCTTTCAATTTATTTTTCACCACTTGCCGCAATACGCCCGTCCCTTTTCCATGCACAATTCGCAGTTGCATCGCACTGGAAACCAATGCATTATCCACAAATTCTTCCAACGTTCGCATTGCCTCACTTGGCATCATTCCGCGCAAGTCAATCTCTGATTCAAACGCTGCCGTCGATGCCACTGTATCGGTATTGATGCTTTTAGAACTCTTCACTTCCAGCGGTTCATTAGCGGGTTGCAAGTCTCGCAATTTGACTTCCATTCGCAAAGCACCCATGACAATTGTTGCGTTTTTTTTCTTTATTTTTTCGACTTTTCCTGTCGCACCACCCGACCGCATTTTCACATAATCGCCTTCTTTGATTTCGCCTTTTTTGACGTATTTGGGCTCATCTGTATAGTAAATGTCATTGCGTAACCCGGAGACTTGTTGCGACAATTGCTCGCGGTCTTCGCGGGCTTTAATCGCCATTTTTTTCGCTTCTTCGAGGTTTTGGTTTTCCCGAATTTCCCGAATCACTTTTTCCAATTGCTTGTTGTCGCGCGCCGTTTCTTGCATCGCTTTTTCCTTTAGTTCCAGCTTGAATTTCTTACGCCGATATTCCAAATCTTTTTGCAAATCCGCATAGCTTTTTATCAATTTTTCCAACGCCTTTTCTCGACTCGCTGCTGAAGCCAATTTTTCCTCTAACTCCTGTTTTTCACGTTGCAAATCAATTAATAATTCATCAACTGCCTTTTCGTTTTTGCCCGTTCGTTTCTTCGCGTATTTCAAAACATCTTCCTGCAAACCAATTTTTCTTGCAATCTCAAACGCATACGAACTACCCGGTCTGCCCACTTTAAATTGATACGTCGGTGCAAGATTATCTTTATCAAAAATCATCGAGCCATTGACAATATTATCGGTTTTGAAAGCGAACATTTTTAAATTGGAATAGTGCGTCGTAATCACACCAAAAACGCGCATTTCGTTCAGTTTCAATAAAATGGCTTCGGCTATTGCCCCTCCAATTTTCGGGTCAGTTCCCGAACCAAATTCATCAATCAACACCAGCGTTTTCTTATCTGCATGTTCCAAAAACGACTTAGCATTTTTCAAACGAGAACTGTAAGTACTCAAGTCGTCTTCCAAACTTTGCTGGTCGCCAATATCCGCAAAGAACTTTTCAAAAACGCCCATTTTAGAAATCTCATCCACCGGAATCAACAACCCTGCTTGCAACATCAACTGCAACAACCCGACAGATTTCATTAAGATAGATTTTCCTCCAGCATTCGGTCCACTCAACACCACAATCCGATTACTCCCATGCAATTCACAATCAAACGGCACGGTTTCCTTTCCCAATTTTTTATTTTTTAAATAGAGTAACGGATGTCGCCCCATTTGAATACCCAAAGTTGGTTTTGCCAAAACTTTCGGCATAATGCCCCTCATTTCTCGCGCCAAATCTGCTTTCGCACGGATGAGATCAAATCGAACAATAATGGATTGGTATTTTTTAAAAAGCGGTGAGTACGGTCGCAGCGTCGTGCTTAATTCTTTGAGAATGCGGTAGATTTCGCGCTTCTCTTCCGTTTCAAAATCAAAAATATCGTTGTTAATCGCAATAATCTGGTCGGGTTCGATAAAAGCTGTTCTCCCCGTCGAGGATTCATCGTGAATGATACCCCTTATTTTACGCTTATGTTCGGAATTGACCGCCAAAACTCGCCGACCATTCCGCACACTTTCCGAAGTATCTGCCAGCCAACCTTTTTGCCGATATTCTGCCAGGATGTGTTTGAAACTCTTGTCTAATTCGCGCATTTTATTATTGATACTGCGTCGAATTTTCTGTAAAGCAGGCGAAGCATCAGGCTTAATATTCCCATCTACATCAATCACTTTGTCAATTGCTTTTATCAAATCGGCATCAAAAGTCACATCTTTGATAATGTTGTACATCGTCGGATACAGCTGCGTTTTGGGTTCATTAAAAAACTTAAACATCGCCTGCACTTGCCGCAAAACCGTGTTGATTCGCTGCAATCCTTCCACGGGTAATACAAAGTCCACGACTTCCAACATTCGCAAATCTTTGTCAATCGCATCGTACTTTCTTATCGGAAAATGGTCGTTTTCCTCCATTGACAACTTATACTCATGCGTCTCCCGCAACTTCATTTCTATCAATGTTCGGTTGGTCTCAATGCTGATTTTACTCATTCGTTCACGTCCCAATTCACCGAGGCAACGAGCCTCCAGCAATTCAATTATTTTATCAAATTCTAAACTTTCAAATATATCTTTCGGTTCGAGTTGCATGCTAAATTTATATTGTAGCCATGCACTTTAGTGCATCGGCAAGTCATTCGCTACTTTAGTAGCCTACTATTATATAAGCGGCTAACTATACTTCTTACGCTACTAATGCAGCGGGCTGTTGTAACATGAATAAATATATCCAAGTA
>CAYUNA010000653.1:0-3158 GCA_964445895.1 uncultured Saprospiraceae bacterium
TAAATCTCACTCAACCTCATTCATAAAATCTAATAAAATGGGCTAAAAAAAAGAAACCCGCCTCATTTGTCGTGAGGCAGGGTTCTCAAAAATAAATAGGATTATAATGTGTTAATAGCAGGGTGTTGTCATTGTCCGTGAAGGCAATAACACCTATGAATATTAACAAAACTTCGCTCGGATATCCCTTCTTAACGAAATTTCACTTTGAGTATTTCCAGTATAGTGTGTAGTGTAAAATAGTGTGTGGTGGTTTTTTGCAGGCTAAATAGAGTCAACGAAAGAATGAAGCATCCTAACGCGAATTTATTTATAAGTAAAATTTAATAATGTTTAAGGCTATAAAACTTTCGTCTTTTAGTCTAAATTGGACAAAGTTATAACCCCAAAATCCTGAATTTTGGAAAATGTAAATCGGTAAGCAATGTTACGTACTGCTTTGGGAAACATCGGATAAATCCGAACGTACGCATTTACAAAATTTGAGTGGATTTGGATTATAATTTGTTTAGCAATCTCTTTAAATTAAGGTATTGATTTTTAATGTTTTAAATAATTTAAAAAATCATATTCAATAATTTAAAAATAAGTATCGCTATTCTAAGTACGAAGATAAGGCAAATATGTTTCAAAATTATAATGTTTTTTCAAAAAAAAATAAAAAAAAGGATATTTATACCCATGAATAGGGACAGGATGTGACAAAAATTGAGCAAAAAACGTCTCAATTGAAAAGAAAACTATCGAAAAAATCTCTCTGTCAAATTTATCCATATAATCCATATAAATAGTGTCACATACTTAGTTAGCAAATTACCCACAAATATTCTACCTTTGCGGCGAAAAATCACCTGTGTTGTAATTTTTAATTTTTCATTCTTAATTTTCAATTAATAAAATGGTTTACCTGACAAGACGAGAAAGATTCAATGCTGCCCACAAACTCTGGGTAGATAGCTGGACGGACGAGAAAAATCGGATGGTATTTGGCAAATGTTCTAACAAGAATTGGCATGGTCATAACTATGATTTGTATGTCACTGTCAAAGGTACGCCCGATCCAATGACGGGGTTTATTATGGATGTCAAAGTGTTGAGTGATTTGATTAAAAAATATGTTACAGGGAAGTTAGATCATTCCAATTTAAACTTAGATGTTGATTTTATCCCTAAAAATTTGCAACCAACGACCGAAAATTTGGTTATCTTAATCTGGCAACAACTCGTACCCCATATTGAGGGGTGCGAATTGCATTCTATTAAACTCTACGAAACGGAAAATATCTTCGCGGAGTATTTTGGGGAATAAGGGAGTTTGTAATAAATAATCTACCCACTCTGACTCGTTACCTCCACAAGGTCGGTACAAGCCTTTTTCCATTTAAGAAACTTAAAAAAGGCTCAAATAACCAGTTATGCTCGCATTTTTTAAATTCCTTAAATGAAAAAATTACTTCGTCATAATGGGTACCTTATTTATTACAAATTCCCTAATTGTCAATTTTTTTAACCAATTCGAAAAAATCGAGACAATCGAGATAGTCGAATTAATCGAATTAATCAATACATGTCTTACGAAAAAAAAGAAATTTACGACTCAAAAACAACAGAGAAGATTAAAAAAGCTTACAATAATATTTTAAATAAAGTCGGCGAAGACCCTTCACGTGAAGGATTGCTAAAAACACCAGAACGTGCTGCTAAAGCGATGCAGTTCTTGACGCATGGCTACGATATGGATGCCGAAGCGATTCTTCGAGGGGCGATGTTTCACGAAGATTATAGCGAGATGGTGATTGTAAAGGATATTGAAGTTTATTCCCTGTGTGAACATCACATGTTGCCGTTTTTTGGCAAAGCGCATGTCGCTTATATTCCTAATGGTAAAATTGTTGGTTTAAGTAAAATTCCCCGTGTTATTGACGTTTTTGCTCGCCGATTGCAGGTGCAAGAGCGCTTGACCCATGAGGTCTTACATGCTATTCAAAATACTTTAGAACCATTAGGGGTGGCAGTAGTGATAGAAGCGAGCCACATGTGCATGATGATGCGTGGTGTACAAAAACAAAACTCGGTGACGACAACTTCTGCTTTTACAGGCGAGTTTGAGAAAAACGAAACACGGACGGAGTTTTTGAGCTTGATTCGCTCGAATTTACATTAAGAGAGGAGGCAGTCGTCAGGCGTTAGTGGTCAGAATTTTAAGCTAATCGAAGATTCTGACTGCTTACTTTTGACTGCTGCCCCCTTAAAAAGCTATAAACATGAAAAAAGCATACATTTTTCCTGGACAAGGCTCGCAATTTGAGGGCATGGGAAAAAACCAATACGAAAATTCGGAATTGGCGAAAGAACTCTATGAAAAGGCTAATGAAATCTTAGGCTACCGAATTTCAGATGTGATGTTTGATGGAAGCGCAGAGGATTTGAAGCAGACGAAAATTACACAACCGGCTGTATTTTTACAAAGCGTTATTGCTGCAAAAATGGCAGGGGAGGAGTTTCAACCTACTTTCGTGGCTGGACATTCATTAGGGGAATTCTCTGCATTGGTAGCAGCTGGTGCAATGTCGTTTGAAGACGGCTTAAAATTAGTGCAACAACGGGCTTTAGCGATGCAAAAGGCTTGCGAAGCAGTAGAAGGAACAATGGCAGCGGTGTTGGGGCTGGATGATGAAATTGTAGAAAATGCCTGTAACGAAATCGAAGAAACGGTCGTGGCTGCAAATTATAACTGCCCGGGGCAATTAGTCGTTTCTGGTTCAAAAAAAGGCATCGAGTTGGCAGTTGAAAAATTGACAGCGGCAGGTGCGCGTAGAGCGATAATTTTGCCAGTTGGTGGTGCATTTCACTCTCCATTGATGATGCCTGCACAGGAAGAATTGCAAGCGGCGATTGAGGCAACGGAGTTTAGTGCGCCAATTTGTCCTGTCTATCAAAATGTGTCAGCAAAACCAGAAACTGATCCGATAACTATTCAAAAAAACTTAGTCGCACAGCTAACCGCCCCCGTACGTTGGACACAAACGATGCTTAATATGATTGCGGATGGCAACGAGGAATTTGTGGAAGTTGGCGGTACAGGAAAGACGTTGACAGGGATGGTGAAAAAAGTGGATAGGAAGTTTCCGACGTCGAAAATTTAAATGTTTTAGTAA
>CAYUNA010000654.1:0-1415 GCA_964445895.1 uncultured Saprospiraceae bacterium
TATGAACAAACTCTCACTATCAAGAATCTGCATTTATTTAATTCGCGTTCCTTAGTAGAATTTATGAATGAAGTTGAGTTAGATTTTTATGCTACTATTTTGTTCTGTTTCGAGGCAAAAAATGAAAACATAGCATTTTTACATCAAAACTTTTTAACGAAAAAAAACAGGATGAAATAACAAATAAAAAGCTACTCAAATCTCATGCATAAGGCTTAGTGGGGTACTTGGTCTGTGGGTAAATCTTTTAGTTGATCGACAGGGATGCTTTTCATTCCTGGGTCATCAGGCGAATCAGGGTCAATCGGCATCGTTGTTACGTCACCTTGTTGTTTTGGGAGTGGAGAAACTTGGTTATTCTTTTTGATTGCCATGATGGTTGTTTTTTAATTAAAAACTAGACATGCTCTTAGTTGCCTCGACTAATAGCTGCTTTGATTGCGGCTACTTTCTCTTGTTGAGTAGCTAACGCCGCTTCGGCAGTTGTTAGTTTTTCCTTCGTATTCGACAACTCTTTCGCTTTATTTTCATTTTCTTTCTTCAAATTTTCAATCTCTTTTTTCATCTTTTCAATATCCTCACTGTTCTTTTTAATATCTTTGGATAAATCTTCTCTAGTACTAACCAATCCTGCTACGACTTTCTGTGATTTTTCGATTTGTCCTGCATAGTGATTTGGTAAGTAAGTACCCAAAAAATCATAAACGACAAATTCCATAGCTTCAAACTGCTCTGCCGTTTTATCTGGAGATAGGTAAGTTCCGTCTGCCAATATTGTGAAAAATGACATGTCTGTACCATATTCACCACCAACGATTTTGCAGTATAAATCTACTGGTTTATCAGAGATTGTAACAATATTTACGTTTTCAGCTTTTAAGACATCCTTGTTTGACATAAAGCCAAAACCATCTATTTTGGCATCGTACCGGTCTTTCATATAATCTTTCCAAGCCGATTTGACATCTTTCTTATCGGGTTCTGTTTTCACATAAACTGAAGCTCGTTGTTCTTTATCATATTCCGTTTTAGAATTGGTAATACTGAAGTTTTGAGCGGTTAATTTTGTTCCAAAAAGAAGAAATATTCCCATTGCTAAAATTAGCATTATCTTTTTCATGTTGTTGTTTATTTTAATTTAAGTTAGATGGAAAACTACTTGTAAACAATTATTTCCACCATTATTTGACTACTGTGTAAAGTCAGTTGCTTTTTTAATAAAAAGGATTTGTTAGAGTTTTGTTCAGAAAAACATGACAGATAAAGGCGTTTGCAGAGAATAACTTACTGCTACAATTCATAAACAGTTGACAGTTATGATAGTGTTCGAGCCTAAAGGCAACGCGTATAGTTATTATTGTAGGTCGAAAATCTTCAATTTTGCCCTCCTAATAATTTCAATGTGACTATCAAAT
>CAYUNA010000654.1:1515-3148 GCA_964445895.1 uncultured Saprospiraceae bacterium
TTACCAATTCTCTAACTATTTAATCTTTTCCTTCTTTTTAAAATAATTAGCAATTCGGTATTCTTCCTTATCAAAATCTTCAATAAACTTTTTTCGTTCAACATACAATTCACTACTCAATAATAGGGCTATTGGTTTCAACATATCAATGTGTTCAAAAACAATCCGAACAATAGCAACTAAAGGCAATGCCAAAATCAGTCCTGATACTCCCCAAACAGCTCCACCAATTAGTAATGAGATAATCGCTGCCAAAGGATTAATTTCTACACTTGACCCAACTACTTTTGGTGTAATCAAATTTCCTTCAATGGTTTGTACAGTGCTGTAAAGTGCAACGATTGCTAGCGGCTGCCACATCGTATCAGTTGTCGCAATAGCAAAGGCGAATGGCAGTAGACCGCCCATAATTGTCCCGATATAGGGAATTATCGCTAAAAAAGCTCCTAAGAATCCCCAAAAAAACGCATATTCAATTCCAATAAAAAGTAACCCAAGACTATTCAGGATACCTAAAATAACAATCACTACGGCTAATCCAGATAAATATTTCTGTGATACAGATTGGATATCCGCAATCAAATCTCGGGCATCCTCTCGTTGTTTTTTTGTGAATTGTCCAAGCATGAAATTTTTAATAGAGGTGCGGTAGAGTAAGAAGAAAAAAGTATAAAGTAAGACTAAGAGAATGCTAACTAACAAAGTTGAAGAAGAGCTCAACCAACCGCCTATCATTTCCATTGGTGCATCTAAGGCACTGGACATATTTTCACTCAACCATGCTTCTCCTTCGGCTTTAGTAAAACCAAAATTTCGATTCAATACAGAAAATATTTCATTGACACCACTTTTAATTTTTCCAGAAATGGCGGGCATATTTGTGAATACATCGACAGATTGCGCTGTAAAAAGACTTATAATTAAGATAAGCGGTACTAAAACGACCATAAAAGACAAAAAGATAGAAACAATCCTATTTTTAAGATGCTTTTCAAAAAAATCAGAAACCGGTTTTAACATAAACGCAAAAAACATGGCAAAAACAATTGGGGCAATAATTTTTTTTCCAATAATTAAAATATAAACAATAATGCAAAGAACGATAAGTAAATGAGCTAACCGCTGAACATTGAATCTCTTTTCCATATTTATAGCTGAGTGAATTGATGAATGGTTTAGAGTTAAGTACCACGCGGGACTTAACTATATTTTATGAATGAGATTTGAGCGGCTTTTGACGCCGTTTAATTCTCACTTAGCCTCGTTCATATAGTCTATTAGTTGAAGATTTATTTCGCGTTCCTTAGTTATATTAGCTATCAGATATAATGCTGTTTCATAGCCAGTTTCTGCTCGTCCGCACCACGGATTTCTTTTTTTTAATGAAGCAAAAGAACCAATAACATTAGATTTTGATATAGCTAAAATTCGCACGAACCTACCTAAATTTTCTCCAGTTATTGCGGCATCTAACTATAAAACGGAAAACCTTAACTGATGTTCATCGGATATCAGGAAGGGGTTTTGTCTAAGTTTCGACAACATTTTTACTCAAAACGCTTTTTAATAGTAGTAGCTTTTTTAGAGCATGTTTAAAATTTTACCGAACTGATAATCAATAGTTTATGGTTCT
>CAYUNA010000655.1:0-3148 GCA_964445895.1 uncultured Saprospiraceae bacterium
CATCCCAAATTTTTTATTATATGAAATACGATGCAAAATCATCGTGTTTTAGGCTAATTTTATAGTATGCATCTTGGAGTTTTCAAAGAAGAAAAACGAAGGATTAACGCTAAAATTCGGGATGACTCATGTAAAAAAGGGATGCGTTCGACCATCAGACCTTTTGATACAACCTCATCCTATATGAAAAAATCATTTTACTAACGACCAAATTTCGAAATCAGTAGGGAAAGCGATAACCATTAAGGTTTATAAAAATCTAACTCCTTACCCCTGACTTCTTTTAACATATATGGATTTTAGAATATTCTACCATTTTGGACGATTTGTGATGCTGATGAAGTCGGTCTTTAGCCGGCCTCCAGGCAAGTTTTCTATGTACTGGAAAGAGATTTTGCGTCAGATGGTGGACATTGGTGTTGGGTCGCTTGTCGTTGTGGTGTTGATTGCGATTTTTATTGGTGCGGTGACGGCAATCCAGTTTGCTTATCAATTGGATGGTGGACTTGTGCCTCGTTATTATATTGGTTATATTGTTCGGGATTTGGCAATTATTGAGTCTGCCCCGACGATTACTTGTTTGGTTTTAGCTGGAAAAGTTGGGTCAAATATTGCCGCCGAAATCGGTGGTATGCGCCAAAAAGAACACATTGATGCAATGGAATTGATGGGAGTCAACACCGCGAGTTATCTTATCATGCCCCGTATAATTGCAGCAATGGTGGTCATTCCGTTGTTGGTAACGATAGCAGCGTACGTGGCGATTGTCGGCGGTTGGATGGCTACGGTACTTCCCGAAAAACTAACGAATGAAGAATACGTGCGAGGTTTGCGCTCCTTTTTCGTACCTTTCAATATCGTATTGATGTATGTAAAAGCAGTTACATTTGCTTTTATTCTATCCGCTGTTCCATCGTTTCAAGGCTATTTTGTACGCGGTGGTGCGATTGAGTTGGGAGCGGCAAGTACAAATGCTGTGGTATTTAGCGATATCCTGATTTTATTGGCGGATTATGTAATTGCCGTAATTTTAACGACTTAAAACGAGGGGTCAGGAATCAGGGGTTTAGGAGTCAGGTGTCAGGGGTCAGGGGTCAGGTTTTGAAAAACTTGCCCGCTGACTTCTGACTCCTGACTTCTGACCCCTGACTCCTAACCCCTGACTCCTAATAAATGATTAAAGCAGAAAACATATTTAAATCGTTTGACGAAAATAAGGTGCTGAAAGGCATCACCGCAGAGTTTTACGCAGGTAAGACCAATTTGATTATTGGGCGAAGTGGTGCGGGGAAAACGGTTTTTTTAAAAATACTGGTCGGTCTGATGCAGCCAACTTCTGGGATTGTATGGTACGATGATGTGAATTTGATGGAATTGGACAAAAAGGAGATTCGGGCCATTCGGATGAAAGTTGGAATGCTTTTTCAAGGGTCAGCGTTATTTGACTCGATGTCGGTGGAAGAAAATATCCGGTTTCCACTGGATATGTTCACCAATATGACGAAAAAGGAAAAACTTGATCGCGTCAATTATTGCCTGGAACGAGTGAATTTGGAAGGTAAAAACCACGATTATCCTTCGGAGGTTTCGGGTGGACAGCAAAAACGTGTTGGTATTGCCCGTGCCATTGTCCTCGAACCAAAATACCTCTTCTGCGATGAGCCTAACTCCGGTCTTGACCCGAAAACTGCAATGGTCATCGACGAACTCATCCGCGATATCACCGTCGAAAACAACATGACGACCATCATCAATACTCATGATATGAACTCTGTGATGGAGACAGGTGATAATATTTGCTTGTTGCACCTTGGAAAATTAGTCTGGCAGGGCGCAAAAGATGAAGTATTGACAAGTGATAATGATTTGTTGCAGGACTTTATTTTTGCGTCTCCGTTTTTGCAGCGGCTGCGGGATGCGGCGGTTGGGAAAATATAAGGATTGATTCGATTAGTTCGATTGACTCGAATAACTCGATTGGTGGACAATCGAACCAATCGAGTTATTCGAATCAATCAAATCATTGTAAAATAACTTTCTCCGTTCTCATTTTATCTCCTTTTTCATTCTGCATTTGAATCAAAAGCATACCACGCGCGGCTTTGCTAACGTCAATTTCTTCTGATTTCCAATCCATATTTTCTTTATCTAAATTCATCACATTCATAGTTGAAAAGTATTGACCGTTAGCATCAATAATCTTCACTTCTACAATTTTTTCATTAGTCGAAAACTGAACGGTTACTTTATCACTCGCAGGATTCGGAAACGCTTTAAAATCCCGAATATCTAACTCTTTTGGTTGATTATCAACCTTTTGCGTTATAGTTTCTTCTTGTTCTTCATCTGCCAATTTAAACTTAATCGGCAAATTAAACTGCACCGACACCGCTTTGCCACGTTGTCGGCCAGGAATCCAATCGGGCATCGTTTTCGCTACTCGTAAGGCTTCTGCACCCAAGTCAGGATGCACTTCTCTGAGTACTTCAAAATCACGCAGTTCACCCGATTTGCCGACCACAAAACGCACGACGGTCATGCCTTCAACGCCTTCTTTTCGTGCATTTTTGGGATATTCAACATTCGTGTAAATGTATTCCAGCATCAATTTATTGGAAGCCTGCTGCTTCTCTGTTTCGGTCGTCAATCCTTCGGTGACTGTACCTGCGAATCGCGGCATTTCATCGACGACTTTAAATACCTCATCATCTGGATTAGCAATGCCACTTTTTGCTTTAGAAACGGGATGAATACGTTCATCGTTTTCACTCTGCGCCCGTGCATTTTCGCAAGAAAACGTCATAAACAATAGCCCAAACACGGGCAAAAACAGTAAATATTTCCATAGTTGTTGTGATTGTGATTTAGATTTCATCATCATCATAATTCGATTTTTTAATTGTGATTGAATAAAATTGTTGGCAAGGGCAATCTGCATTCCGGAGTGCGATTGCCGTATTAACAACTGGCCATATTGTTTCTTTTGAGTCGTCTGCAACACCGCATCGTCTGCCAAATATTCGTGGACGGTCCGTAGCGATTTTTTGTAAAACCAAACCAACGGATTCCACCAAAACAGGATGGTCATTATTTCTAAAATAACGACATCCACGCTGTGCCATTGGCGAATGTGGGCGTGTTCGTGTTG
>CAYUNA010000656.1:0-3118 GCA_964445895.1 uncultured Saprospiraceae bacterium
TTGTGAGTCAATTGTTTCTTAGACATTCAAAATCGTTGTGCAGAATCCAAAAGTTCCTAAAAATCCAAAAGTCTAAAGAAAAAATACAAAAGTTTTTAAAACTTTTGTATTCTCACCAGAACTCGTATTCTCACCAAGACTCGTATTCTCATCAAAACTTTTGAAGTTTCTTTAAAAACTTTTGGATTTTTTTTTGTTCCTAAAAATAAGCGGCAATTTTCAGCGTTTCTTTTGAAAATAACATCCATGAAAAAATTATTTTTATTACTAATTATTCCTCTGTTTTTCTTCAATTGTAAAAAGGATGAACCTTCACTTTTTACGATTACGATTCCCGCGACAGACTTTTTTATTTCCAATACATTTCAAAATTTTGAAGAACATTTTATTCCTGGAAATAGTGGGAATTCTGTTTTCGTTAACGTCACTCAGCAATTTGAAAATGCGGGATATGACATCAGCGAAATCAGCAGAATCCTGCCTCGAAGTGCGGAATTGAGTGCCAATTTTAATGAAGCCCGGTTGGATTTTATTGCAGCCTGTTCGGTTCGTGTTTGTACAGAAGTTGAAGCAGACAATACATGTAGTCAGGAGGTCTTCTATCGTGATCCATTGCCAGATAATCCAGGATTTGCGATTGGTTTAATTCCAACAGCGGTATCAGATGTACAAGACGTTATTTTTACGGATAATTTGTTTATTCAGTTGCGCTTGGAACGTTTGTATTTTAGTCCCCCACAGAATTTTTCGGTGCGGTTGGAGATGACGTTTGATGTGAAGTAAGATTTATTAATTTGAAATGGTTAGATATGCTCTAATGATTTAAATTTCAGATAGGGACTTCGTAAGGCAATTTTTTTCGTCAAGAGGAAAACTAAATGCTGAAGATGGAGCAAAAACCGTATTTTTTTTAGAAAAATACGGTTTTTGTTCCGTCTAAAAAAGAATATTTCAGGTGCGTTCGGTCAGAAGACCTTATGATACAATCTCATTTTTTTTTGCAACCCATCACACCATCCGCAACAAATCCTTCACAATCTCCCGCATCTTCGGTTCTGCTTGTTGTGCGATTTCAATTACGGACTCCACCGTCGTTTCCTGAATATCTTCAATCGGAAAGCACTTATTAGAAACCACCGAAATCACCATTACGCGCATCTCTGAATGTCGCGCCACAATCACCTCTGGCACAGTAGACATTCCGACCAAGTCACCACCGATTTTATTTAAAAAATTATACTCTGCAGGTGTCTCTAAATTTGGACCTTGCAAGGCAACATAAACTCCTTCTTTTACTTCAATTTTTTTCATTGTCGCAATCAGCTTTGCCGTCTCGCGCATCGCGGTATCATACGTTTTGGACATATCTGGAAAGCGGACGCCCAATCGTTCGTCATTGGCGCCTCGTAGAGGATTCACGCCTTGAAGGTTAATATGGTCTTTCAAAAAAACGATGTCCCCCGCGTTAATATCTTTATTCGTGCTACCCGAAACATTGGACATGATGAGTTTTTTTACGCCTAAAAATTTCATTACTCGTATCGGGAATGTTACTTGCTGAATCGAATAGCCCTCGTAATAGTGAAATCGTCCAGCCATTGCGACGACTGATTTGCCGTTGAGTTTTCCAAAAATCAATTTCCCTGCATGACTCTGCACCGTCGAAATCAAAAAGCCCGGCAAATCTTTGTAATCTATCTCTACTTCCACTTCAATATCTTCCACTAAATTACCCAAACCGGTACCCAAAACCAGACCGAATTGTGGCTTCGATTTTGTTTTTGTCCGAATATATTTCACCGTTTTTTGAATATTATCGTATAAACTCATTGAATCGTTTTTAAGATGTTCTGATTTTTAGTAATTTATTTCTTCGCCAATTCCACTGCTATTTGTGCGGCTAATTTTGCATTATTTAAAACCAATTGAATATTGGCAGCGAGACTTTTTCCTTTCGTCAATTCTTCTATTTTTGCTAATAAAAATGGCGTAATTGCTTTACCTTTTATTCCTGTATTATTGGCTGATTTTAATGCTTTTTCAATTGCTTTATTGATAAAAGAAAACTCGACTTCCGCATTTTCCGGAATTGGGTTGGCAATCACAACGCCTCCATCCAAGTCCATTGACCACTTTATATGCAAAGCCTTTGCCAATGCCTTCGGTGTATCAATTTGATAATCTACTGTCAAGCCACTTTTTCGAGAAAAAAAAGCTGGAAACTCCTGTGTTTGATAACCAATGACGGGAACTCCGTGTGTTTCCAAATATTCTAAAGTCAAGGGTAAATCCAAGATAGATTTTACGCCTGCTGACACGACTGCGACATTTGTTTTTGCCAATTCTTGTAAATCTGCCGAAATATCCATCGAAGTAGTTGCTCCTCGATGTACGCCACCGATGCCTCCAGTTGCGAAAATTTTTATACCCGCTAAGTTAGCAATAATCATCGTAGAAGCCACAGTTGTTGCCCCACTAATTTTTTTTGCTAAGACAAATGGCAAATCTCGGCGACTGGTTTTAGTCACATTTTGACCTTCTTTACCGAGGCGCGTAATTTCTTTTTTTGTTAAGCCGACTTTCATTTTTCCATCCAAAATCGCAATCGTTGCAGGTATTGCACCCTGACTGCGTACCATGTTTTCAACCAATAAAGCCGTCGCCACATTTTTAGGAAAGGGCATTCCGTGAGATATTATGGTTGATTCGAGCGCAACAATAGGGTGACCTTTCTTGAGGGCTTTTTTGATTTTTGGTGAAATCTCCAGATACTTTTTGAGCATGTTTTTGGATTTTGGCAAAATTAACGAAAATGATTTGAAATAGGTCGATGTTTTTAATTTCGATTCTTTAAGAAATCCCGTAAAATAGAGTCATGTACTTAATTATTAGGAGGCACTTAAGTACCCGGACATATTTTTTCTACGTTTTTATAGCTATCTTTTTACGATATTTTCTCTTTAAAAATCATTCAATAACTACGGCTATTAAAGGATTTTTAAAGAAAAACTATCGAAAAAATCTTAGCTCTAAAATTCATAGAATAATTATGTCCGAGTACTTAAATACATTTTCTCAATTTCTTTATGAAAAACCTGTAAAACATTCGCACGCAATA
>CAYUNA010000657.1:0-3117 GCA_964445895.1 uncultured Saprospiraceae bacterium
CCATCCACGAGGTTCACCACATAGTTCAGCGGCATGCCGTGACGGAGCGTACCAGAAATCAATTTGGCGTAGTTCCAGTATTCTTTATTGAACGACCGCGATAAGCCTTCGATGGTAATTTTGTAACCGTCCCGGTCTTTGAATTGAAAATCGTAGCGGTTATCGCCTTGTTCGTCTTTGTTTTTTAATACAGCCCCTGTCGTCACGTAAGTCGGCAACTTAAACATATCCTCTGCGCGACCCGTAAAAATTTCGTAAGGTTTGTCATCCATGCAGCCAACCACCGCAATCCATTGTTCCTGATTGTTCATAAATCGAATCACTTCGGCTTCCAATCGGTGCGGACGCTTCGGAGGCAAGGTATCCTGGAAAGTCGCATTGTCTTTCTGTCCTTCCTGCTTGTCATCATTCGACACCAATACACCAGACCGTGAGCCATCCCGATAAATCGTACATCCTTTACAACCATGTTCCCATGCCGTTTGGTAGATTTTACTGACCATTTCCTGCGGCGTTTCATTCGGAATATTTACCGTCACGCTAATCGAGTGATCCACCCATTTTTGAATTGCGCCCTGCATCTTCACTTTTTGCACCCAATCGACATCGTTGGCAGTTGCCAGGTGGTACGGAGATTTAGCGATAATCAACGCCAGGTCTTCGGACGACATCACTTTTACTTCCTCCATATCATAGCCATTCGCGCGCAACCAATCCTCAAATTTGTGGTGAAAAACATTGTGTTCTTCCCAGCTATCGCCCACTTCATCCACAAAGCTCACATTTACTGATACGTCATTAGGATTCACTTTACGACGACGTTTGTAGCTCACCAAAAAGCACGGCTCAATACCCGAACTCGTCTGCGTCATCATGCTTGTCGTTCCCGTCGGTGCGATGGTCAACAAAGCGATATTTCGACGACCATACTTCACCATATCTTTATATAGCTTTTCGTCGTGTTCTTTCAAACGGTTGATAAATGGGTTGTCAACTTCTCGTTTGGCATCAAACACTTTAAATGCCCCTCGGTCACGCGCCATATCTACAGACGAACGGTAGGCATTCAACGCCAATGTTCGGTGTACTTTTACCGAAAAGTCAATTCCTTCGTCGCTACCATATTGGATACCCAAAGCCGCCAACATATCGCCTTCTGCGGTGATACCAACGCCTGTTCGACGACCGTTCACGCAAGTTTCCTGAATTTTTCGCCACAAGTTGCGCTCTACATCTTTAATGCCATCACCTTCTGGGTCTTGCTCAATTTTAGCGATAATTTTCTCGATTTTTTCAATTTCCAAATCAATAATATCATCCATAAATCGCTGCGCCATCTGCACATGCTCGCCGAATTTTTTGAAATTAAATTTCGCCTTTTTCGTAAATGGATTATCTACGTAGCTGTACAAATTAATCGCCAACAAACGGCAGCTATCGTAAGGACACAACGGAATCTCTCCACATGGATTGGTCGAAACCGTCTCATAACCCAAGTCTGCATAACAGTCCGGCACTGACTCGCGAATCACTGTATCCCAGAAAATCATTCCTGGTTCAGCCGATTTCCAGGCGTTGTGAATCATCTTGTCCCACAAGGCTCTGGCGTCCACTTCTTTCGTGAATTTTGGGTTGTCTGATTTGATTGGATACTGCTGCTTATACGTGCTGTTGCTCATCGCTGCACGCATGAATTCATCGTCGATTTTTACAGAAACGTTGGCACCAGTCACTTTCCCCAACTCTAACTTCGCATCCACAAAGTCCTCAGTATCAGGGTGTTTGCTCGATACTGTCAACATCAACGCCCCACGACGACCATCCTGCGCCACCTCACGGGTACAGTTGGAATATCGCTCCATAAACGGTACAATTCCCGTGCTACTCAACGCCGAATTCATCACCGGGCTACCCTTCGGACGAATGTGCGACAAGTCATGTCCTACTCCACCCCGACGCTTCATCAACTGCGCTTGTTCCTCGTCAATCCGCATGATACCACCGTAAGAATCCGCACCGTTACCGATGACAAAACAGTTCGATAAAGACGAAATTTGGTGGTTGTTGCCAATACCCGCCATCGGACTACCTTGTGGTACGATGTATTTAAAATCTTTCAATAAAGCGAAGATTTCTTCCTCCGTTTTACCGTTTTTATATTTTGATTCAATGCGTGCAATCTCGCTCGCGATACGGCGATGCATATCCTCTGGTGTCTTCTCATAAATGTTTCCAATTGAGTCCTTTAGCGCATACTTATTAATCCAAACATTTGCCGCCAACTCATCTCCATTAAAATACTCCGTAGAAGCTTGAAGGGCAGTTTTGAATGCATAAGTTTCCGCTTTTGTCTCATTTTTTTGCTTGCCGTTTTGCGAAGCCTTTTTTGTTACAACAGTTTCCATCTTACTTAAAATTTAAAAATTGGTTAACTATATAAAAGGGTTTATACTCAATTTGTCTTAAATATAAATTTAGAATACAAAAGGCTTAAAGACTTTTGTATTTTGCTTATACTCAATCTGTGTTAAATATAAATTCCATAATGTTTTAAACGGTTGACGGCAGACGACCCATGATAGATGGATTGAAATACCGAAAATTCCAGATAAATGGTTGCTTAATTTTCTTATTAAAAATTGAGCGATGCACAAAGGATTTCAGTCCTATCAAAAACCATTGATAGAATACCTTTAACTTAGCCACTGGACTGTCTAATGTTCTTTGTGTGTATGTACGTTCTGGAGGCGGGCGTGTGCCCAATTCAGAGTGGAGAAAAATCCCCTTCTGTGATAAAAAGTATGGAAATTCGATAAAAATTAAACTTCCATCTGGTTGAGTTTTCCTCTAATGAGTGATTTTGGCAAAAAGCCGTTATTTTTTGACGCAGTATGTTTTTCTGTCGTTCAAATGTACAGCTATAAATGAAAAAAGCCGCTCAAAGTTTTCCACATTTTGTGGAAAAACAACATAACTAACTGATTTTCAATAACAAAAAAATGTTAGCTAATTTTCCACATTGTGTATAACTTTCTGTGGAAAAGATTTTTTTCTGTCAGCAAAATAGTTAATAACTTTGTGGAAAACGGCCTAAGTGTATGAAAATCAATGGTAAGG
>CAYUNA010000658.1:0-3116 GCA_964445895.1 uncultured Saprospiraceae bacterium
TAAACGATATGCCCTTTATAGAAAAATGACTCGAAAAAAATTGGGGAAATATTATATGCAATCCTACGCAGATAATTTTCTCGCTTACGGTCCACGATTTGATGAACCTGAAACGACGGAAAATTACTACATGGCAGAACGTGAGCAGAAAGTATTGGATTTAATCTTGGAAAGAATTGCTTTGGAATCCAGTGAAGACAAAATGATTGGTATTCTTTATGGTGCAAACCACATGCATCGAATTTCGAGGAATTTAATAGATAGGCGAGGATTTCATGCTTGCCATGGAACTTTTTTGAATGTATTCAATATCATTTAATAAAAAAAGGATATGGAGAACCCATATCCTTACTAACAAACAAAACCAACTAAAAACCAAGTAAAATCTTGTGATTTAAGGGGAATACATAACAAATATACGATTAAATGGATTTTAAGGCAAGTTATAAGGCAGGCTAAACTGCTAAACTCAGGTAAAGTCAGGATAAATAAGTAGGAAAATTCGACAAAAGGCAGGTGAAAATACGGGCAAAAAAAAAGCCGCATCGAAGTGCGGCTGATTAATTTTAAATTATAATCTCATGAAAATAATGCAAAACAAATTTTTTTTTTTCAACTTTAAGGAGTTTTATTTGGTAATATGAAATCTAATTCGCTACCTTTGCATTGTAATTAAACTAATAAGTATTTTTTTATATCCCATTTTAAAGTTTAATTACCGACAAATTATAATCTCATGAGCATAAATCCTTAAACTTGAAAGCCGATACTTTATAGTGTCGGCTTTTTTTATTCTTAGTCAGTAGGATTAAGAAAAAAAAGCAAGCCGCCCCTGCAAAGAGTGGACGACCTACTATTAACAAATTATAATCCCATGAACATATACAAATTGATTGGAAAAGCATCATTTTTTCACTTCTTATCTTTCTGCTTTTCGACTTACCCTTTGGCAAGCTAAATCTTTATTTCAAACTGGGAAGAGAAAAGAAATAGCAAGTCGTGCTAAAAAACAGTCACGACTTACTATCAACAAATTATAATCCCATGAACATATACAAGTTGATTGGAAAAGCATCATTCTTTCACTTCTTATCTTTCTGCTTTTCGACTTACCCTTTGGCAAGCTAAATCTTTATTTCAAACTGGGAAGAGAAAAGAAATAGCAAGTCGTGCTAAAAAAACAGTCACGACTTACTATCAACAAATTATAATCCCATGAACATATACTATTGAGGTGGAAAGCTTTTCTTTTGTTCACTTCTATCAGCACAACTTTCCAGCTATATTATTTTGGAATGGAATCAGAAAAGAAATAGTCAGTCGCGCAAAAAAAGTTGTCGCGACTGGCTATCAACAAATTATAATCCCATGAACATATTCAAAATTTTGGTGTCGAACTTTATCGACTTTTTTTCCGTGCTTCTACGCTTTCGTTCTAATTACAATGCAAAGATGCAGGCATTTTGTACTTAAAACAAAGACAAAAACATAGTATTGTGATATTTATATTTTTATAAATTGTATTCAAGAATGCACTGTTTGCTGTGTTTTTATAATGTTTAAACCACTTTTGGTTTGAAAAAGTTGTATTGATTGTGAAAAAAAAGTGCTAAAAAATGGTTAAATTTTTTTTTAAAAAAAAGTCAAATTTTTTCATTTTTCTCCAAAATCAGTGCTTTTAGCCTAAATTTTCACGATTTATATAAAAGACGAATCTCGCCTCCGAAATATTGTTTTAAATTAAAATTAACTGTAATGTGATACTGTGTTTTAAATAATTTATATAAAAATAATTTTGTAAGTATTTGTAAAATAGTTAATTGTGGTAGTAGTTGATTGTTGGGGAAGATTTTTTTTTTATTTTAAAATTTTCTTAAAAAATCTGCACGAAGAAGTAGAATAGGGGTTAGGTAAAGTTTTATCCTTAATCGTTACATTTTTGAACTTGTCAAGTTTTTTTAGAAAAATAATTTTGATTCTTTGATAAATCCCTTAAATAAACTTCCTCTGTGAAAACAGCAATAAACTTGTATTTCACGGGATTTGTCAAAGAGTCAGAATTATTAATTTCGCGTTCCTAAGAATTATTTACATCCTTTTTTTAAACTCCTATGGGGTAGAGAAGATAAATTGAAGTAATTTTATTTTAAAATAAGGAAATTTCATAATTTGTGCCTCAACCTTTTAGTAATTCTCGGTTTAAAATTTTCAACGAGGTTTCGGGGGGACAAAATCGGATAAAAGCCTGATTTTGCCCCTAAGTCTCCACCCACTGCGTTGTCAGGCGCGGCGTTTTGTCAAATTTTATTCTAAAGCCAGAATTGCTGTCAACCCTTTTACTTATTTTACAAAAGTGTTTGAGTGTACTATTAGACTTTATGAATGAGGTTGAGTAAGTTTAAAGCCGCTCAAATCTCATTCATATTCATAAAGTCTATTGTTAAACTTTACTTAGAATTTTTTAAAACACACGACAATGAACGCTAAAGTTTTCCTTTTCGCTTTATTCTTCTTTCATTTTAGCAACGCCACCTTTGCAAATGACCGATATTTGTTGGTAACCAAAAAGACGACCTTGCGCAATGAACCTACCTCAATCGCAGTCAAAGTCACTCGCCTGGCAGTGAATGATACTTTGGTATTTCTAGAAAAATGTGACGGACACTACTGTAAAGTCTCGTTTGATAGTCAAGTTGGTTGGGTCAAGAAAAAGTGTTTTCGAGAGCTTTTTCCACCAACTATTGAAGAAGAAACGCCTGCGGTTGAAGAAGATATTACTGACGTACCGCCACCGCCCGCTATGAAAATTGACCTGCCCGATTCGAAGGCATGGGATGATTTGCCGTATGAGGAAGAGGCTGTCCCCGTTGCCAATGCTAACAGGGAGTCGCCATTAGAAGGTGTTTTTCAGCGGCTGCAGGAAGTGGAAGCAAGGGTAGCGGAAGAAGAATATGACAATAATAACTATGACAAATATGACGATTATGAGATAGATGACTATGCCGTTATGGATGATGATTTTGAAGATGGAGAGGGTGGTTTAGATGGGGCTGGTTTTTTGTTGGTCTTGGTTTTGGGGGTGGTGGCTTATAAGATTGTGCCGAGGAGTTAGGGGA
>CAYUNA010000659.1:0-3111 GCA_964445895.1 uncultured Saprospiraceae bacterium
GTAATGACGATAGCTGCCGCTAAATTTTCTACGCCGACGGTTACAGTTTCTAAATAATTAGCATTCGCCAGCGGACTGTTTTCATTAAAAAAAGTAAAGTCCAATTGGGGAATGATTACGCCCAAAAGCAATGTTCCCAACAGGTAAAATCTATTTAATCGAAAGAAGGTTTCTTTTCTGAAAAAAAACCAATAGAGCATGTAAAAAATGCTCCAGCAGCAGGTGATTTGTAGCATAGGAGTTGCGGGTTACGAGTTGCAAGTTTGATAACAAGCAACGGTTTAAAAATTAAGCTAAACAATTAGTCAAATGCGTCCGTGTGCCATTGACCGTATGCCGTTCTTTATTCTTCTTCTTCCAATTTATCCAACATCTCATTTAATTCCGCCGCCGACAAATCCTTTTCTTTCACTAAAAAAGAAACCAAATTACTCATTGACCCTTCAAAATAACCCGCCACCAATTTCTTCAACGAACTTTTGCTATACACTGCTTTTTCCACCAAAGGAAAATATTCGTGTGTCCGCCCGTAAGCCTTGTGGTCAAGGAAATTTTTATCCTCCAAAATCCGTACAATTGTCGAAACAGAGGAATGCGGCGGTTTTTTTTGCCCCAATTCTTCCTCCATATAATTGCGAATATCGCTCACCGTACAACGCCCAAGTTGCCAAATGATTTGCATGATTTCTTCTTCTGTCTTTGTTAATTGACGCATATTTTTGCTGGTTGAAATATTAACTAAAAACTAAGTTATACCCCATAGATGCAGGGATTTTTAATTTTGGTGTGAAGGTATATCGTTTTTTTTAGTTTTTTAGCGTAATTTTAAATTATATGACGTAAAAATACGTTTAAAGCTGAAATTTACTCAAATTCAGACAATAAAAAAGGGATTGCTAACAAACGTTAGCAATCCCTTTGGAGAAAAATATTCTTAGATTTTATTCCCAGCCTAATGCTTGCCGCATTTTGTGGTAAATCTCAGTATTGTCATAGATTCCTCGAAACAACTCTGCCTGCGGCCCGTAAGCAAAAACAGGAACCATTGTCCCTGTGTGGTCATTGGCAGTAAAACTTAAGTTCAATTTTCCGACCTTCGAATCCTTATTGATAGCCAAGCCACCCGTTTCGTGGTCAGCGGTGACAATAAGAAGTGTTTCTTTATTTTTATTAACAAATTCAAGCACATTTTCAATACTTCTATTAAAATCAGCCATTTCTAAAAGTACATTACCTCCCTCGTTCGCATGTCCCGCCCAATCAATTTGTGATCCTTCTATCATTAAAAAAAAGCCTTTATCAGAATAATCTTTCAAAAATTCAGGCGCTTTTTTAGCAACTGGCGGTAAGTAGCTTCTACCTTCCAAAGCTGATTGGGGACGTTTGGCTGCGGTAAAAATAATCGCAGGCTGCCGGGCTTGACCATCCATTTTTTTTAACACATTTGGTGTGTAGTTGGTTACTCGATACCCTTTGTTTTCCAATTCTGTCAGCAAATTTCGGTCATCTGTAGCTCGCCTGATGAAGTATTGTTTTCCACCACCAACCAAGAAGTCAATTCCTGCGTCAATCAAATCAATGGCGAGATACTCGTAAAAATTCCGTAATTTTTGATGCCCATAAAAGCTCGCGGGGGTAGCATGGACGATAGAAGAGGTGGCTACCAAGCCTGTCGCCAAACCCTTGGCTTCCGCTTCTTCAAGTATAGAGGTGCAGGGAATCGTGTCTTTGGTGATTCCAATTGCATTACGATAGGTTTTTTCACCACAAGCCATCGCCGTAGCTGCTGCGGCTGAGTCTGTAATCAAGTCATTGTAGGCATACGTTTTTTGTAACCCAATGTGTTGAAACAATTCAAAAGGTTGTTTTTGTTTAGTGTCATAAACGCTCGCCGAAATTTGTCCCAAACCCATCCCATCGCCAATCATTAAAATGATGTTTTTCGGTCTGTCATTAAATTGAATAGGAAAGGTGGTCGCTTCGACAGGCGCGGGCGATTTGCAATGACCGAATATTAGGGTTACAAAAACAAGAAAAAAAGTTTTTTGAATCATTAAAAACTGGGTTGTCAAAATACCTCAAATGTACTAATAGTTATTAAAAATAGTTCTATTTTGTCTTTTTACTAAAATTCAATAAAAAAAAATACAAAAAAAATAAAAGGTTGAAATCCCTTATTTTATTGAGTTTCTTTGCAATTGAACGTTAAATAATAAAAAAAATATTTTTCAGATTTTTTTTATTGAAAAAAGTACTTTATATTTGTCCTATACTAATCAGTAAAGCACTTTATTGAAAAGTATCATCAACAAGAAAGTTTTTAACTTAATAATATAAAAGCGATTCTTCGCTTAAAGATTTGGTTTTTTGGGGTTAAATAAGCTGGCTTCCTTCATTGGAAGTCGGCTTTTTTTAGGCCTATCCAAATTGTTCTCTAATTACTTACTAGTTCTACTTTGGCACTTTAAAATAATGATAGCTAAAGAACAAAACCAAATTCTAAAGAGCCAAAGTAGAATTAGGCAGCACCTATTTATCCTCGCATTCCCAATTCTATAACTTCCATTTGCTCAATATTTCCGGCGTTCAACGTAAACCTTACCATCGTTTTTATTTTATGAAAACCATGATTGCCACAAGCACCTGGATTAACGTGTAATAAATTAAATCGCTTATCAGGCATCACTTTCAAAATGTGTGAATGTCCACAAATATATAGTTTTGGTGGATTGGCTTGTATAATCTCCCTGACTCGTTTGGAATATCTACCAGGATAACCACCAATGTGCGTCATGAAAACATCAACGCCCTCACATTCAAATCTCAAATTTAATGGAAATGCTCGTCTCATTGTGGCATCATCAATATTACCATATACTGCTCGAAGTGGTTTGAAATTTTCCAGTTTTTCGACCACTTCCATGCTGCCAATATCGCCCGCATGCCAGATTTCATCGCAATCTTTAAAAAAATCGAAAACGGCAGGATCAAGATAAGCGTGTGTGTCGGAGAGTAGCCCAATTTTTTTCATAAAGTGATAAAATGTAAAAAGAGGTGAATGAAGCAATGTGCTCCACTTACCTCTTTATTGAAAATTTTCATACTAATTTA
>CAYUNA010000660.1:0-3110 GCA_964445895.1 uncultured Saprospiraceae bacterium
AGATGCCTATCATCAGTCATTACTAACTCCCTTACAATTGAACCTTATGCAAAATCCAGTTTGGTTCAGTCCGTTCAACATGTAGCAGGTATAATATATCGTCATGCACCGCCATCTTTTTTATAAAAGTACTTTCGAGGTGAATCGGTGGAGCACACTCCCCTGTTTCGGTGTTAATTCTTGACAGAAAGCGACCATTTTTGTTATTGAAAATAGCATAAAGTTGACCTGTTTTTTCATCAAAAATCACGTTATCATCCCATTTTTTATTTAAATGAAAATTGATGTTTCGTGCTGCCAATTGATTACCAAATTTGTCAAAAAACTGGATTTGATTTTCATAATAATTCAATATCAATAAAGTATCGTTCCGTTTGAAAAGTGGAATCCGAATACCTTTATATATAATGCGTGATAAAAAATCAGCTTGTGCTTGAACACCTCGAATTTTGCGGCTTTCCAGCGGATTATTGGTAGCGATTGTTCCCACATTTTGCCCGTAAGTAATTAGTCCTCGGTCTTCATTATAGCTTTTTAGCAGTTCCTCCTGCGCCGCTACTTTGAAGACATCATTCCATTTTCCTCCAGCATCTGCGGTATAAAATTCAGAAATCAGCCCATTCGATAATTCCTTTTTGAAAATAACCGAATTGTCAATTTGCGCCAAGCATGGCTTGATTAAATAGTCGTAATCTTGACGGGTATATTTCTCACCCAATTGAATTGTATTATTGATAATGTCTATTTGAAATCCATAGTTCAAACACACTAAATGTAGACTGCCAAAACAGCTTTTTGTGACGGATTCCAATTCCCTAATTTTTTGACCTTTCAAAGAATATTCATCAATAGTTTGCCCATTTTTTTCAGCTAAAACTAAAAAATAACCTTTCTCTCCTCGCTTTTTTAACCATAAAATTTGGTCATCCCAAAACACAAAATCGACAATAGATTCATAGGATTTTGTCATAGGTTCTAATCTTAACGCTGCACTGATTTCAACTTTAGGAAGCTGATAAATGTCAGGTTTCAAAAGAATGATTTCTGGCTCGTTTAAATTGGGCAAAATCCGTTCGTAAGTCGTTTCGTAACCTAAATAAGAAAATACCAGCGTTGAGTTTGGAGCAGACAAGTTAATTTTAAAAAAGCCCTTTTCGTTGGTAATTGTACCATTTTGTTGGTTGCTTTTTTCAAAAACAGAAACACCTTCCAATGGAAATAAGGCATTCTTATCCAAGACTTTACCCCTTACAACCAAATCGTTTTGAGTAAAAATTTGAGTGGCAAGGAATAGAAAAAGAATGGTTGAGAAAAATGTTTTCATAATTGGGCAGTTTGAATTTGAAAACAAGGTAAGGATTATTTAAAGAAAACGGAATACAATTTTGGATAAAAGTCAGGTTTTAGAAACATTCATTTGCCTTTCATCAAAATCCCGCATCCTCACTAAAACGGCCATAAAAACATATAAAATAAAACTCGTTGGCGGCAAAGTTGCAGCCTCCTGCGGATAGTTAGCGACTGCCAGCAAAAACAGCATGCAGGAAATTGCTAAATAATAGTTTTTTATAGTCGGGTCTTTTGACCTGAGATACCCCTGAATTCCTGTTTTTAAAATGATAAAAAATAAAATTAGGTATATAACTAACCCTACATATCCAGCTTCTACAGCGATACGAACATACATACTATTGTGGTCAAATTTTGCTAAAAAAGTCCCGGGATTAAACCGTTGTCCCCACATGCCTGTGCAGCCTAAGCCCAAACCAAATGGATGACTTTGGATATAGGGTTGAATGCGGTCCTGGTCATTTAATCGCAATTGATAAGAGGCGTCTTTGGGTTGAAAAGCCGATTGCAAACGGAACAAAACAGGATTAGAGGTTGATTTCATCATCACGGCTGCCCCCATCAATAACACGATACCTGCACCGATAAATACCTCTTTTTTGAAGGTTAAACACATGTAAAAAAAGATACCTACAGGAATAAGCGCAACAGGTGTTCGAGACCCCGCAAATGCGATGCCCAGCATCATACAAAATACGCCGAAAGCTAACACTACTTTCTGCCAGCGTTTTTTTGCTCCAAAGAATAAGACAGCACAGAAAGCCGCCATATATGCCATTAAAATACCAAAGGTAGTCGGGTCAGAAAAGAAGGAAAAGGTACGAATGCGTCCCCATTGATAATTAAGTTGAAAGCGAAGAGGGTCAGAACGTAACCAATTCATTTCAGTGTTGGAATATCCAATAAACTCCTGTTTTATTGAGTACATTGCAGATAATATAGCAAGTCCAACAATCACTTTAAAAAATAGCTTCACTTTTTTTAAGTCATCGATTACATAAGCAGCGACGAAGTATAGCGAAAAATAAAGTGCCATCGTCCGTACTGTAAAAAACCACGCTTGATGAGACTGCGCCCAAGGATTGACAACAAGCATACAGTTATACCAAATCCACGCCAAGACTGCATAAGTCATTGAGTGTTTCAAAAATGAAAAATCGCGTTCTTTGACGAGTCGTACCAGCATACTGAATAAGAGAATTAAGAGAATACCATCGATGGCTATACCAATCGGAGCAGTCGTGTACTTCCCAACAAAAGCCGTAAAAAAACCAATAATTATAATGGCAATAATTCCGAACGATAAATCAGCAAAACAATAAAAAATAATAGGCAAAGCAAGCAAACCACCCACAAGCATGAGCCCCATCTTTAGGGGCAAAAAAGTCAGAACAATCGCCAGTAAAATCGCCAAAGTAGCCCCTATCGCATACCCGGCGGGGTTATTAAGTTTCTCTTGAAAAAAGGTTCGATTAAACCATTTCTTGAAGGAAAAAGATTGTTTAACGTTTAATACAGGCAAAAGAAATTCATTTGTAAAAGAGTCAACTGATTTAACCTAAGTTACTTTCAGTCAGTCTTTTATAAAACAAAATTAGACAAATTCTAATTTATCACATTTAAACACAAATGTGATTTTTCGACTTATTGTTGTGGAGTAAAACTTGTAGCTATTTGATTTACTGATGCTTAAATACACTGTGTAAAGTAAGTTTCCTTATATTTTGAGAAGCAAGAAAATCGCAAGATTTTCGAGCTTC
>CAYUNA010000661.1:0-3100 GCA_964445895.1 uncultured Saprospiraceae bacterium
GAAAAACTCAATCAATCTCGCCCCTTAAACCCCAAAAGCGAGGCGGCTTTAGCCGACGAGCAAAACGTAAAGAAAGTTTTTACACACTGTACTAAATGATATTGGTACTATATTTTAAAAGAAAATCTTTAATTTTCAGCCATGAAGTACATTCTCTATTTAATAAAAAGTATATTTATTATTTTTCTGCTAACCGTTCTTACACAAATCGGTGGTCTTATCTACCTTATTTCAAAACTTGTTTTCAAAAGATCAAAACGTCTTTTCCCAACTAAAACGCCTTTATTATTACAGAAAACAGTAACCTTTCTTTTACTATATTTAACTGCTACTTTCTTATTTATACCACCATTAGCAAAAATGAATGGGCGCGTTCCGCTACCCTATTTTTCCAAAAACGCAACGCTGCAACCTGCTAATTTTTTAACAGTTGTATTGAATAGACATTATGTACATCCGATTTTGAAAGAATTAACAGAAAAAATTTCCACTAAAATCAACAATAAACACCCAGGGACTCAATTATCCTATTTAGATGCTAATTTTCCATTTTGGAATGGCTTTCCATTGCTACCACATATTAGTCACAATGATGGAAAAAAAATTGACTTAAATTTTCTGTATAAACATCAGAAAACAGGCAACTTTATTGACGAACGGCTAACCTTTACGGGATATGGTTTTTGCGAAAAGCCACGGGAGGGAGAGTTGAATCAGCCCGCAATTTGCCAAAAACGAGGGTACTGGCAATATAATCTCTTAGAGAAGTTTGTGAACAAAAGTAGATATCCCTACGTTCAATTCGACGAAGCGCGAAATCGAGCTTTACTACAAATAATAGCATTAGAAAAGAAGACTGGAAAAATATTAATTGAGCCTCATTTAGAAAAAAGGCTGCAATTAACTTCTTATAAAAAAGTGCGGTACCATGGCTGTCATGCAGTTAGGCACGACGACCATATACATTTGCAACTATAAGCCTTGAAGAAAATTACATATTTTTTAAAAAAAACATTCATAAACAATTCTTTTATTCCAGAAAATGGTACTATATTTGCAAATTATATAAAATAGTCATGTATAAAAAACTTAAAATCAAATAAAGAATTAAGTAAAATCAAATCTATTTTTAAGCTGCACATTTCATTTTTGCTATATAATTAATTAAATTTTCAAACAAATAAACAAGTAAGTACTTTAGAAATCTATTTTATTTTCAATTTCTAAAATAGTATAAAGATTCTAAAAAATAATACTCATTTTTTGTTAAAAAAGAGCACATACGCTTTGGTTTAACATAATAATTTATTAAATAACTCAAAATTTTCAATGATGAAAAAATTATTACTTTTAACCTTAACTATCTACAGTTTCACTGCTGCTTCGGCGCAAATAGCCCTTACTCCAGCCACAGTTAATGCAACTGCAACACCAACTACAGTGACAGCAACGATTACTGATACTGACGGATTTGTTGACAATGCTCCTACTGATGAATTTGCGGTAATCTTAAATGGCGTAACGTATAATATTGATGTTACTGCAGCAAATATTACTGCTTCCGTATTTGGTATTGATATATTAGAGGTTACATTTACAGTAGGAACAGCAGGAAGTGGTGCAGATGTCATCGCTATGGAGTCTGGAGCATCACCGTTGTTGGCTTTATACCAAGATCAAAACAGTGCAGCTCCATTGATTAGTTCTGGAACAGTTTTACCTGTTGAATTAACAAAATTTGAAGCAAAAAAATCTGGTGACTTTACCAAATTAAGCTGGGCAACATCTTTAGAAATCAACAATGACTTCTTCAGTGTTATGCGGTCTTTGGATGGTAAAAACTTCGAAGAAATTGACCAGGTCAGTGGTTTGGGTACAAGCCTTGTTGGTACAGACTATGACTACACTGACGATTTGAGTCGAGTGGAAGCATCAACGGTTTACTACCGATTAGCACAAACAGATTTTGATGGTACAGTAACTGAATTTGACGTGGTTAGTGTTGCTCACCAAACCAATCAAACGACAACAGTCGGTAACGTTTCTAATCAATTTGGTCGATTACAGGCAACAGTCAATACAGACAATGCTCAAATCATGACTGTCAGTGTTATTGACTTATCTGGTCGTCTAATTGATAGCCAAAAAGTTGATTTAACTGCTGGTGCTAACGAATTGAACATCGACATGGATGGTTTGACAAATGGTCTTTATTTTGTTAATTTTAGAACAAAAGAGGCTAACATTACGGAAAGAATTATGAACTAAGCTGTTATTCAATTGTACAATTTACAATTAAATCAATTGCAAATTGTTGAAAAACATTAGTACTTAAGTAATTAATTCGATAATTACCACGCGGCACTTATACAAATCGACATTAGAGATTTTTTCTTTAATGTCGATTTTTTTTGCTAATTTTTAAACCGTTTTCACAACATAACCGTTAACTTAGGAGGGGGTTGATTTTAGTTAAAAATCCCTTAAAATTATGGCAATCTACTTGAAATGTGGTCTAATTATTGATGCCAAAAAATTGTACAAAATAGGCTTGCATTAAAAAAAATAGTTTATTACATTTGCAGAAAGTTGAGATTTCTTTCTTTCAAAATAAACTATCTTATAATCGAGGTTATTTAAAATTTAATCTTGTCAATAAGTTATATTGAAAAGAATATAATTCGAGATTTGATTGCCTTTTTATTATTTATTTTACAAAAAAAAGGACAACACTATTGTTGTCAATTTTTAATTTTTTTTTCAAAGATTATACTATGTATTGGACGTTAGAACTAGCGCATAACCTTGTGGACGCACCGTGGCCAGCTACTCGCGACGAGTTGATTGACTACGCCATGCGAACGGGTGCTCCTTTGGAAGTACTCGAAAATCTTCAAGAAATGGAAGATGAAGGTGAGGCTTATGAAGGGATTGACGACATCTGGCCGGATTATCCGCGTAAGGATGATTTTCTCTTCAATGAGGATGAATATTAAGGTACTTGCCGCTAGGAAGAAACACTCGGAGAACTTTATCATTGTCTCAATCAGTAATTTACGTTTTATTCCAGCACCAAGAAGCTTTATTTATTAGCAAAAAA
>CAYUNA010000662.1:0-3095 GCA_964445895.1 uncultured Saprospiraceae bacterium
GGGTGCTCACGGCCAGATAACGGCTAAAGTACAGCATTACATTTGATACACCGCCCAATAAGTAACTGATGTGACGCACTTTCTATATTCTAAATAGCTTAAGTGCGGCGCAAAAAGTAATTTACTTTAGCCAAAATTTTGTTGTGCACCATGAAGGGTTTATCAAGAGGTTGTATCAAAAGGTCTTCTGACCGAACGCACCCCGTCTGAAAAATAAAAAATCTTTGGTGCGGACGGACTGAAAACAGCAAAAGTGCCAGCAGCATAACCATTGCACATTGCTAATTGTCAACAGCCTTCCTTCCTTGAATCGCATTAATCCGCCATTCCGTAAAATCTTTATTGGACTCAAATCCGTGTCCATAAATGATTTCTTCCTCCTTGCGAATCACCACAAATTTTTTGGTGTAAACCTTATCTTTCGTCTCTTCCCAAATTAATTCCTCTGTCTCTAATTGTTCTTTTTTTTCACTTAACCAAACGACGCTATCGCGCATGATTACTTTATCTTCTTTTTCATAGCGCACCGCATATTTCGCAGTCATACGACTTGTCGTGCGGTGACTTGCATTTAGAAATTCAACGGAAATGCCAATTGGAAACTCTTGGCGCGGATTATTGTTATCCAAATGTCGAATCAGCTTCGGGCTTTTTACCCGTACCTTCACCATTGCAGAATCACTATATAGCATCTCAATGTCTTTCGCCGTTTCGACTGCCGTCAAATCTTTAGAGACATATTTCTGCACTTCCGCAATGTTATTTTCACAAGCGATAAAAAACAAACCAATAACCAGAATTGATAAATATTTCAGCATTTAATTTTTTCTTCAAAACGCTTTTATAAAAATAGTCGCTTCTTTATTCGTCTTTTCTTAAGAGCAAGTATAGTTTTTATACGAACTGAACATCAATAATTTAGGGTTTTGACGAAGAATCAAAGAAAGAGTTTAACGAGCTAAACTACTGATTTAATTCAAAACCAAGTTCTTAAATACTTGGTTTTCAGGAAGTAGAAAAACTAGACATGCTCTAAAACATGGACAAAGATAAGTAGATATTTGATTTCAAATTTAAAAATGATTTTCAAATCAAAATATTTATACCATAATAGATAACCATTTAAAATATTTCTTGTTCTTTTGCAAGAACGTCCCCCGAATTTTAACTAAGGTGAGGTCATTAATTTTCTATTCCCTAAAAAAAATATAACAATATGGCAGATAAAATCAAATTGCACGATCGTACTTTCAAATCTTATCTTTCAGAAGATCGAATACAGGAACGTGTGCAAGTTTTAGGTTTAAAAATCAGTGATGATTTTCAAAACAAGCGACCGTTATTTTTGAGTATTTTGAATGGTTCGTTTTTATTTGCTGCCGATTTGGTGCGTGCATTTGACGGCGATTGCGAGGTTTCTTTTGTAAAATTAGCTTCTTACGAAGGATTGAAATCCAAAGGGAAAATCAAAAAGCATATTGGCTTGGAAGTTGATTTGAAAGACCGTCACGTCATTTTAGTAGAAGACATCATTGATTCAGGGCAAACTTTACACGAGTTTTTACCTGAATTAGAAAAAATGAAGCCTGCTTCTCTTAGCCTTGCCGTTTTATTATTAAAACCAAAATCTGTTAAATATCCGTTCGATATTGAGTATTTGGGATTTGAAATTCCTGACAAATTCGTTGTGGGCTACGGGATGGATTATGATGGTTTGGGGCGGAATCTGCCCTCCATTTATCAATTGAAAAAAGCCAAAAAGAAGAAGAAAAAGAAGAAATAAAATTGGTGTCTTAATGAAGTAGGGAAATAATCTTAATCTTGCGAAATGGATAAGTTATTCTCTCTACTAACAAAAAAAAGCTTCCTGAAACTCATCAGGAAGCTTTTTTAAAACCACATTAGACAGTGTTCAAAACACCTTGTTTTTAGTTTTTGCCTTTATCTAGTTTTGCTTTAGAAGCTACGTTAGCTTTGCTTTTGATTTCATCCGCCACTTTCTTGATAACCAAAGTTTCTTCCTCACCATCCATCGACAGATTCAATTTGTAAATTCCTTCCTTCTGGTCAATCAAATCTACCGCCACTTCATTCAGTCCATTAACCACCAATAATTTATCTTTCAAAACACTTTCTTGTTTCCAGTTTGCCAATTCATAAGTCATTTCTCCTTGTTTGAATGCATCAATTGTTACTTCAAACAAATCTTTAGTCGCTACATTCGTCATGCGCGCCACCATAAAATTATTCTTAAACTTCTGTCGAATTGTTGTAATTTCTGAATAACTAAACGAACCATCGAAATCAACTTGCTTCAACCGGTAAAACGTCATTTCAGAACTCGCCATAACATCCAAGAAATTATATTCCTTCATATTCTCCGAATCGCCTCCGCCTTCGACTGAGCCAATATTCATAAAATCGACTCCATCTTCTGATTTTTCAATCACAAACATGGCGTTGTTTTCTTCAAAATTGGTTGCCCATGTTAGCATGGTTCCGATTTGTAAATTTTCACCTTCCACCAATTGCTCGTAGGTGCAAGCCGCTTCTGCCTGATTCCCAAAGACAGATGCTACGAAAAAAGTAGCTGCAAATAAAAGGTTCTTCGCATTTTTCATAATCTTGTAGTTTTAAAATTAATTCTCTAAAATAAAAAGGGAAATTTGTTGGAAGGTAATACGGAGAGTATACAGGAGGCAGTTATACTCTAATTAAACAGAAAATATTATGCCAATTTCCCAACAGGCATTAATAAGTTCAATGTTGCAATGAATAAACTTTGCAACAATAGAATAGTCTAAATAGATAAACCAAAATTTTTAAAAATATTTATCAAATAAGAGATGTTATAAGACTTTCAACATCTAATAAATACTTTCAATAGGGTAAATATATGGGTAGTAAAGGCTAAAAAAATCCTAAAAACAAAGAAAATGTGACGTTAAATGAGTCTTTTATTAAGTTAAAAACTCTTAATGGTATTGACTTTATGGTCAAAAAACGTGTAGCTTTTCCGCAATAAAAAAAACGTTTAATCCTTAGGAACGCGAATTAAAGAATCGAAGGTTATTTAGTTCGCGTTCCTTATGCTT
>CAYUNA010000663.1:0-3094 GCA_964445895.1 uncultured Saprospiraceae bacterium
TTTTGAAGCTCAATTTGGCTTCCCAAATGTTAGAATAAATTACCAAAATAGATAAAATCATTCCTCAGTATCTGCATCTTTGACTTCAAAAAAGCTAAAAATGGTAGTCCCATAATTTCGGGATTGCACAAAATTAGGATGTTTTTCAAAATTATGATTGGGATTGTGTTCCATGACAAACCAGCCATTTTCATTCAGCAAGCCTTTTTCAAAAATCTTATCAGGAATTGTATCTAATGTTGGCAGAGGGTAGGGCGGACCAGCGAAAATGTAATCATAGGTTTCGTGAGCCCGTTGAATAAATTTGAAGACATCAGCTTTTTGAATCTTCAAATACGCTTCAATTTTTAGTTCTGCGGAGGTTTTTTTGACAAAATTGACACATCCACCAAACTTGTCTACATACGTCACATCGCGGCAGCCACGTGAAATAAATTCGTAGCTATGATTCCCGGTTCCGCCAAACAAATCAAGAACTTTCAGGTCTTCAAAATCAAAAGTATTGTATAAAATATTGAATAGACCTTCCTTGGCGTAGTCCGTAGTGGGTCGAGTTGGCCAGTTTTTGGCTGGCGGATTGAAGCGGCGTCCTTTGAATTCTCCTCCGATAATTCTCATGTATTTATACGTTTGTATGATAGGACAAAGGACTTTTAGTCCACGATAGCACGATAGCTGCTTAATTACAGATTAGACTAACGTTCACTGTCCTAAAGTAATTTTAAAGAAAAAAGATTGAAATAATAATGGGTAGGCACGTTTTTAAAACTAGCATTCAGCTGAATACCAGCTGGCGGAGTAATAAACGCAATATTGCGGACGTAGCGATAAAGACTTTTATAAATCTCTGAATTTTCTAAAATCTGCCCAGCAAGATGCAATTTCACTAGATTAGGGTCAAGATTGAATTGTTCAAAAATGAGCAAGACGAAATAGAGGCAGTCTGCGGCAAATTGATATTCAAAATTATTATAAAAGTGAAGTTGGTTATTATTAAAAAGGCAAATTTCAAGATTATTTAGCTGAAAGTTGGCGTAAACAACTTTTTCTTTCGCAGTAGCCGCTTTTTTAGAGCAACCAGTCAAGAATGGAGTAGTGCGATGAAAGATTCTGGAGCTTGGTTGTCTTGCTTTTACAATCTTTTGAATAGCGGACTGTTGCTCATAAACCACCATTGTTTTCAATGATGCCACCTCATTAAAGTCTATATTGGAAGCCTTGTCTATACTCGCTACTTCATGCAAATAAGTTGCTGCTTTTTTTGAGTTAAACAGCCTTTCTGGAACTAAAGCTACCAAATTATTACCGAACGCAATGTGGCATTTTCGATAAAGGAATTTCAGCAATTCATCCTGTTCAAAAATGGACTGGAAAGACTTGGCAAGTCCATTAATATTTTGATTCGTCGCTTCGATTTCATATTGTTTCAATACCAAAATCTTGCCTTCTTGGTTGAAGACAGCATAAACCAAACTGTCCATTCGTAAATGAATGGACAGTTCGTATAGGGACGATGATTTCTTGTTGAAATCAGTGTCTGATATTTCTAAAGTTACTTGGATTCCCAATTTCCTGCAAGCGTTGCTTTGTTCATATCACCGAATTTTAAGATTTCGTTCGGCTTATAATTTTTATCGTACTTCTGGAACTTAGGCGTACCATATTTGCCCATAAAGTCAGACCAAAGTGTACCCACTTCAACCACATTGACCAGCGTTTTTTGACTTCTAATGGTATCCGCACCAATTCTAAAAGTCTTTCCAGCACCGTAAGGAACATATTCCAAAGAGTCTAATTTCAAGCCTAAGCTTGCCATAGAGTCCGCTGCCATGATAAAAGTAGTATCATAAGTTACTTCAGAGTTATTTGGATCATCAGGGTCACCGTTGACATTGATAATCAAGAAAGTATCTGAAGATAAAGACTTCTTTAAAGAGTTGAAATCTGCTGCATATTCTTGTTTAATACCATAATATGCCTTTTGAGCAGTACGAATAGTAATTAATTTTTCTACGACAGCATCACGCCGTGCTTCAAGTTCTTCCTTAAAGGCAATTGGTTCTTCAATGCTTTTGATTAATAAAAAAACAAGAAACCCGATTAGAGCAACAAGGATAAGATTAAAAATAGTTCTTTTTTTCATTCCGAATTGTTTTGATGCAATGATAATAAATTTGTAAAAAACACCGTGATAAATTCACCTGCAATTTTATGGTTTTTACTTCACAATAAAAAAACAATTCATAAAAGAATGTAAATAATTTTTAATTTTATTGAAATTTGTCGGGAAAAACAGCTTTTATACTGTTATTTTCCACCAATATTACATTTTCCGAAATATTGACCGCCTTCATCGACAATTAAATATTGAGCGGTAATTTCTCCATTAATCACCGCAGTACTTTTGAGATGCAGTGTACCATCTACGGTTAGTTTGCCCTCAAATGTACCCGTGATAACGGCATCTTTTGTTGAAATTGTACCTTCGATAAAGCCCGTTTCACCCATTACTAATTTTCCTTGGCAGTTTAGAATCCCTTTAATGCTGCCATCTACCCTAATATTGGTATTTGAATTAATAGTTCCTTCAATGTGTGTACCTTCCGCAATAAGGCAAGTTAAGTCCTTGCTATTCGCATTAGACGGTTGGCTATTTGCTGTGCGGTGATCTGTGGTTGATTTCGGTTTTGATTTTGTTCCTAACATTTAATTATATGTTTGTTGGATTATGGAAATAGAGATTTAATCTGCGTAGGAATCTCGCGCAAATAAGAGACTTTTCTCTTGTTGCAATTTTTTAAAATGTCTAATAGGGAAGGTCACAAAAACCAGTTTTGCAAAGCTCAAATTAGCTGTGCAGCAGATGTTTTTGAATTTTCCTCAAGTGTGTGGATTACAGGTTTGTTTAATCTAAATAAAGACGGGGAGTCTATATTTGTCATAAATTTATAATAAAAAATTATATATAGCAAATATATTTCCAGTTTTTTTAAAAATAAATTTTAAAAAAATAATATTTGTAAACAATGTTGAATGAAGTGCCCTAATTTGGTGGTAAGTTTTCTCAAAGTGATGAAATTTCTTTTTCTTTGAA
>CAYUNA010000664.1:0-3092 GCA_964445895.1 uncultured Saprospiraceae bacterium
TTTTGATTGTGACGTCTCAATTTTTGACTATATTCAAATACAACTTTCAAATGAAAACGCATTGCTTCAGCAGCTTTCTCGGGCTCTTGTTTAATAATGTACTGCAAAATAGTCTCATGTTCTCTTAAGGCATCATAAGAACGACCATCCTTACAGACATCCAATTGTATAAAATTTTTAATAATATCTGGGATGATAATCATCATCAGTGACCTTAAAACAGTGTTTTTACTAGCTTCTGCAATTTTTAGATGAAACAGCAAATCCTCCTCTACAGCAGATTCATCCAATTCCACTTTATCTCTATAGGCCTCTAATGCTTCCTTAATATTTTTAATATCTTGCTCCGTTCTTCTTTCTGCAGCCAACTTAGCAGCCTCCGTTTCCAATAAAACACGGGTCTCTATCAATGCGGCAAAATCACTATTTTCAATTATTAAAACATCTGATATTAAACCTTCTAAAGCAGTAATTCCCATACCTGCAACCACTGTCCCACTCTGAGGCAATGTTTTTAAAATTCCATAAAATTCCAATTTTTTAATCGCATCCCTTACATTCGTTCTTCCTACACCAAATACCTCTGACAACTTTCTTTCAGGAGGTAAGCGGTCTCCAGGATTCAATTGCCCCGAAGTAATTAATTCTCGAATCTGTCTAATTATCTTGTCAACGGGCGACTCTATCTGAATTTCTTGGAAATTTTTAAGTATGTCTAAATTATTCATTTCCTATCTATTTCGCTGATTTGGTCTGTTTAAAATTGGTTGACCAATTTAAGTATAAGGCAAATGTATAAAATAATATTTATGTTTCCAAAGAAAAATTAACTAAATAATAAATAGTATTTGAACGGACAAAACTATTTTCAACGATTGGCTCCTCAACTTCTTAAAAGTAAATCGATGAATTATATAAATCATCTCGCATTATTAGAGATTTATATATGTAGCAAGTTTTGAGTCAAAAATATTTTTTTCATAAAAAAAGTAGCATTTCCATAACAGAAATCCTACTTCATTCGAATTTTTAAGCTAAATTCTCAACAAACCAACCAATCACTAAGCGTCTCTCCCTCCCCTAATATCCTGGTTTTCCCAACAATTCAAACATCTTCCGCTTATAAGCTTCCACGCCCGGTTGGTCAAATGGATTAACTCCCAAAACATAGCCACTTACTGCACATGCTTTTTCAAAAAAGTAAAATAAATAGCCCAAATGAAAAGCTGTTGCTTCCGGAATCTTGACGACTAAATTAGGAACACCGCCCGCTACGTGTGCCAAAATTGTTCCTTCCGCCGCCTTTTTATTTACATAATCCATCGACTTGCCTGCCAAATAATTTAAGCCATCCAAATTATCCTTATCTTTTTCAATAATTGGATCAAATTCTGGTGTACCAATTTCTAAAAGTGTTTCAAAAAGGTGCCGTCGTCCATCTTGAATATATTGCCCCATTGAATGTAAATCACAGGTGAAGTCAGCACTCCCGGGAAACAATCCTTTGCCATCTTTTCCTTCAGATTCTCCATATAATTGCTTCCACCACTCCGCAATAAAATGAATACGCGGCTCGTAATTAATAAGCATTTCAATTGCTTTTCCTTTGTTGTACAACGCATTTCGAAGCGCAACGTACTGATAGCAAGCGTTATTGGCAAACGGCTTTTTGAAATCCTTGCGTGCCTGCGCTGCCCCTTTCATTAAACCAGAAATATCAGCACCAGACACCGCAATTGGCAATAAACCAACCGCTGTCAAAACAGAAAATCGACCGCCCACATCGTCAGGGACAACGAAGGTTTGATAGCCTTCCTTGTCGGCTAAGGTTCGCAATGCCCCTTTGTTGGCATCAGTTGTGGCAAAAATTCGGTCTTTCGCGCCTTTTTTACCATATTTCTTTTCTAATTGACTTTTCAAAACCCGGAAAGCAATCGCTGGTTCAGTTGTCGTTCCTGATTTAGAAATCATGTTGACAGAAAAGTCCCGGTCGCCTATTAACTCTATCAATTGCGTCAAATACGTTCCCGAAATATTAGTTCCTGCAAAATAAATCTCTGGTGTTTTTCGCTTACTTTTTGGCAGGTTATTATAAAAACCATGATTCAAAAACTCAATCGCCGCTTTTGACCCTAAATAACTCCCCCCAATACCGATGACAATTAAAATCTCTGAATTTTTCTGAATTTTCTTTGCTGCTTTTTTAATGGCAGCAAATTCTTTTTTATCGTAATTCTTCGGCAAATCCATCCATCCTAAAAATTCGTTGCCAGGCCCTTTTCGAGATTCTAACAATTGTGCTGCGTCCATCACTTGCTTTTCCAAATAAGCAACTTCATGGTCAGCAACAAAGTTGGAAGCGTTTGAGTAGTCAAAAGTTAATCGTTTCATTAAAATTATGTATTGTTGTAATTGGTAAGCTTAGTTCAAATAAATAAGTATCTGGACAAAAATCAACTTACCTAAAAAATCCCAAAGATAAAATTTCAATTCAATATCAATGGCAAAACATTTAGAAACTGGAAAAAAAGGAGAAGAAATGGCAGTCCTATTTTTGGAAAAATTGGGCTATCAGATTTTAGAAACCAATTGGCGACACCGACGGGCAGAAATTGACATCATCGCAAAAGACAAGGAAATACTGGTTTTTGTTGAGGTCAAAACACGCAGTGACGACTTTCATGGCAATCCTGCGTCCTTTGTTACCACTAAAAAAGAACGATTATTGTCCGATGCAGCGAATGTTTATATGGAACAAATTGGACACGATTGGGAAATTCGATTTGACATTATTGGTATCATTATGTGGTCTAAAGACAGGACAGAATTGAAGCATTTTAAAGATGCATTTTTTCCTGGGTTAGCGTGATTGTAGTGGTTCCATTCTTTAGTATTTGAATTTATCAAAAGGGAGAATTCTTTCAGACGGAACAAGACTGGATTTTTAGGAAAAAATCCAGTCTTGTTCCGCCTAAGGAACGCGAAGTAAATAACTTAACATTCTTGAGAAAATATTTTGTTACAAAAACAAAATTAATCAAAACTACTTTTGACTCGCCTTTTTATGGTCAGCCAAAAACTTCGCTAAACCT
>CAYUNA010000665.1:0-3091 GCA_964445895.1 uncultured Saprospiraceae bacterium
CGATTGCGTTATTGGTAGCTCCTGCATTATGGGCGGCGATTTTGATAAAACTAAGTGACGGGAGTCTCAAACAATCTATCCATAAAGCAGCTGTAGAGTTGTTAGCCTTGCCTATTCCGCCAGAAATTAAAAAACAAACCAAAACCTATATTGATGTGGTTATCGACAGTGTAGCGACGGGCATTGGTGGTTTGATTTTAATATTTTTGGTACGTGGATTGGATTTGTCGATTCGCTCGATTAGTGTAATGATTATTGTATTGATTCTGGTTTGGGTTTATTTTGCATGGAAAGTGAAACAGGAATATTTGCTCTCTTTCAAATTAAAAACCAAAAAAGCACGACAGCGGGATTTATCAAGAATAACCAATTTTTCGAAAGGCGGCTGGGAAAACGCGTTGGTACACTTACTAGAAAGTGGGTCAGACCGACAGACGTTGATTGCCCTGCGCAAAATTAGGAAACGTAAGTACCAACTGTCGTCGAAGCACATTGAAAAATTTTTGCATCACAGCTCTCCGAATATTCGTGCTGAAGTGATAAAAAGTTTGGAAGAACAAGAAGAAATTGCTTTACCAGAAGAGTTGTCGGAAGAAATTGTGACAATGATTAAAGACCCTGCTTCACGGGTACGAGAAGCGGCATTCGAGTATTTGATAAAAACGGCGGAAGGTGATATTTCGCCCATTTTACAAGAATATTTAGAGGATGAAAACCGAAAGTTGAGCAATGCTGCCTTAGTCGGATTAGCGATGTATTTGCGGGATAAACCAAATTTAGCCAATCAGTTTCAGTTAGGTAAAAAAGTAGAAGAACAATTGGCATATTTGAAAAATGCTGCGTTACCCAAAGAGCGTAAAATGTTGAAAATTGCGCTTTTAAAAACGATTGGCTACGCAAGATTGGAAGGGTTTTATTATTTTATTGAAGAGTGTTTGCAAGCGAAGGGGTTGGCTATTTTAAGACAGGCGATATTGTCAGCGGGGCAAAGTGAAGATGAGCACTTACTGAAAATTATGCAAGAGAGTTTGCTGGAAAAAATTAAAAAACAAGGAATTCCTATCAAGAATTTAGAGAAATTGTCAGCTATGTTGTCTGTAATAGAAAGTCAAAAAACGGTTGATTTATTATTTGAATTATTGAATCATTCTGTTTTTACTGTTCGCAATACGGCGTTGATTGGTTTGCGAAAGATGCGACAGCGATTTCCTGATTTATGGTATAATCAGCCTGTTGTTTTGGATTATATTTTAAAAGAAATTAAGGAGTTTCAGGAAATTTTATCTCAGTTATACACGCAACGGATTTCCTATACAGAAGGCTTTTCTGAAGAAAAAGTAGAGCAAGTGAAAATTGCACAGTTGGTGCTGGTTTCCCTTTTAGAAAAACAGTTGGACGCTAATTTGAAACGTATCTTTTGGTATTTAGAATTGAAATACAATTCGGAAGATATGCGCTCCATTTATAGAGGTATTCATAGTAAAAAATCAAATTTGAGAATCAATGCGCTCGAATTTTTAGATAATCTATTGGATTTTAATTTGAAAAAAATCATCGTCCCGATTGTTGAAATTACCATTGTCAGCAATATTTCAAAAGACGCTTTAATGCAATTGAACCTAAGTATTCCCAATGAGATGGAAAGCCTTGAACGATTGATAGAAGCTAAGGATGAAAAAATAAAATTGGCGGCTAAGAATTTGCAGAAGCTATTGAAAACGGATAGTTTTTTGCCATCAGAAGGAGAGGAGAATTTGGGCTTAACGTGATGCAATTTTTCAAATTGCAACTTCTGAAAATCGCCAAATTATCTAGGTCACTTAAGGAACGCGAATTAAATATACTTCGGCTATTTTTTAAATTCGCCATTCCTTGACTTTCTTCTGATTTAATAAATCCTCTCACTTCACCGCCAATAACAAATTTTCATAAACTATATCCGCTGCCCTTTCCCAACTAAACTTTTCCCGCTGAATCCGTCCTTTTTCAACCAACTCTTGCCGCAAATCTTCATTTTCAAAAAGTAATTTCATGCCATTGGCAATCTCGTCAATACGATTTGGGTCGACCAAAACCGCCGCATCTCCTGCGACTTCAGGCATCGAAGAAATTGTGGAAGTCAACACTGGTGTATCGCAAAACATCGCCTCCAAAATTGGAATCCCGAAGCCCTCAAACAGCGACGTGTAGGTACTCGCCAAAGCCGCCGCCGTCAATTTGGGCAATTCATCATCATTCAAATAACCGAGAAAGACGACGTCCTCCCGGCACGTTATTTTTTCTAAAACTTCGGAAACTGCGCCTGTTTGCCATGCCATTCGTCCCGCCAATAATAATTTCATCGTCGATTGCGTCCTTTTTTTAAACTCATCAAAAGCAGCTATGAGGCGAACTACATTTTTACGAGGATGAATCGCGCCGACATAGAAAAAATAATCTTCGCCGTTAGCGTAATCTTTCTTCACCGCCGTTTTTTCTTTATCAGAAATAGGGCGAAAACGCTCTCGACAGCCATTGCACGCTACCGCAATCTTTTCGGATACTATATTATAGGTGTCCACAATGTCCTTTTGGGTGAATGCAGACACAGCGACGATGCGGGCAGCTTTTCGATTAAATTTAGGCACGAAGTACTGATAATATTTTCGCGGCCAAAAACTAATTTGATTTGGAAAATGATGGTGCGCAATATCATGCGTCACCAAAACGGTCGGGACATCAGTGTTTAAAGTCAAAAAATTATCCGTTGATAAAAAAACATCAGGTTGATACTTTTTCAATGCTCGTGCGACCGACCACTCAAACCACAAATACCATAAAAATGGATGCCGCGCAGGTGGAAACAATACGACAGGCGTCACATTGTCTGCAAAGATATACTCATCGTCGAAAGGACGGTCGAAAAAGAAAATAAACTCATGTTCGGGATGGTCAAGGACGATGCGACGTACCACTTCGTAGGTAAACCAGCCCATGCCTTCGAGCTTGTTTTTGAGTAAGAAACGGGTGTTGATGGCTATTTTCAAAATAATTTTTTTACAAGGTAGTACACTGTAAAGTAAGTTTCTTTGAATTATGAGAAGCGAGCAAA
>CAYUNA010000666.1:0-3083 GCA_964445895.1 uncultured Saprospiraceae bacterium
CAAGATATTAACCTAACTTCGCTAAAAAATTGCAAATCAGCTAACAAAGCTGACTTTATTGTTTTCACGATTAACAAAAATCAGGAATAAATACTCATCTTTGAAGTTCGAATATTACCTTTCGGGGTAGTATTTGGACTTTTTTTTTACCTTCGCACCAAATTTATGACAGCAACACTTACCTATACCATGATTCTCGCCGCGATTTTATTCGGACGCAAGGCTATACTGTATCTTGAACAGCAGGACTTGGCAGACGGTGGACAGCAGACGGTGGATGGCTTCCCTAAGGATGAGGTCTAAATTTCTGATATTTTTTTCAAACAAATTTCCAACCGTTCTTCAGGGCTTCCTTTTACTTCAATAAAATGGGCATTCATCTCTTCCAGTTCCTTTTTATACATTAGATATAATTTATTTCTATCCTTTGGGTTTTCCCGTAAAGGGTCAAATTCCCAGTCTATTTCAGACCCGCAAAGAATGAATAATGCCTGCTTTTGCTCATTTAATTGATTTAAAATAAAAGAATCGCACTTCCTATATTTTACGATTGACCATATTTTTAAAACTAAAAAAGAGGTGTCGACAATCAAGAATTTTTCATTTTTCAACGCTGCGTTTTGTAATGCGTTCTCTTCTTGTAAAAACTGCCCTTTAGCAATTTTTAATAAATCCGCTTCTTTGTAATTTCTATTTAACTTTTGCAAATATTCACGAGCATATTCCGGCAGCCACTCTACTTGAAAATGGGTAGCAAGCTGTTGGGCAAGCGTCGTTTTACCTGAAGATTCTGGACCAGTGAGAATTATTTTTTGCATAATTTCTAAACAGATAAACAGGACTGATTGTTATAAAAATGAAATACTACACCGATTCACAAAGATACCAATACACGGATTGAATGCACGATATAGAACCACATTACAACTGGCGCGACCGCTACGAAGCTGCAAAAGATTCGAAAAGCCCATTTTTTCGACGCACTTACGATGAATTTAAATATTCTAAAAAGATTTACAACTACTACATACATCCGCAGTGGGATGCGTTTGGTTCGCCGACTTTGTACATGAAAATTCTCTACGCAGATTATGAAAATGGTTATGCTATTTTTGAAATGATGGGTGAATGGAACGATGCGGTGACCAATGATATCATGTTTTTAAAGCGGGAAATTGCGGATGAAATGGCACTACATGGCATCCACAAATACCTGGTCTTTTGTGATAATGTGCTCAATTTTCATGGCGAAGACGATGACTATTATGAAGAATGGTATGAGGACGTGCGCGACGAAGACGGCTGGATTTGCTTTTTGAATTTATTAGACCATGTGGAAGTAGAAATGCGGGATACACGCTTGCAAAACTACGTTAATTTCGGACCAGATTTTAATAATTTCAGTTGGCGAAAATTGAAACCAGACCTTTTGTGTCGAGCAGTGGAAATGATGGTGGTAGGGGAAGTACCGAAGTTTTTGCGGTAAGTAACCGGACAAAATTGTCTTGATATTTGAGAAGGGAAAAAATTGCAAATTTTCTCCCTCCAATAAAAAACAGTGCGCGTTACCTACGGCAACGCGGGTGGTGTTTTGAGGGACAAAAAGCGTTTTGCAAACGCTTTTTGTCCCTCAAACTCCCCTTAATTTAAACACCGAAATAAATTTGTCTGGGTATTTAAGTACACGGACATATTTATTCGCGGGATTTTAGGACTAAGATTTTCTCTTTCTCCACTTCGGTCGAAATGACAGTTTAGTTTTTCTTTAAAAATAATTAATAGCCATAGTTAAGTGCCTCGTAGTAATTGAATGATTTTTTATGCAATTCTTTCTCCAATCATCCTTCCACTCCGCATCGCCGCATTGATTGACCCATTCAACAAATAATCGCCACAAACGAACAAGCCTTCTCGGATTTTCATACTTCCAACGGGCATTTCATGTTGAATTTTCGCCTGATTTGGCAATGCATAATGTACCGTGCGCGTGTGTAAATGTTCCCAGTTTTCGACCGCATTACCAAACCATACTTTCAACTCTTTGCGAACATTTTGCGTCAAATCTTTTTCTGAAAAATCGGTCTTACCAACTACAGAAATGGACACCAAATATTTGCCCGCAGGCGCATAACCTGGCGCTACTTTATTGATGACACAAATATTATTAGCCAATCGATTAGCAGTTGTATTTAAGGCAATTAACGGCTTTTCAATCGGTGGCTCGTTCGTGACGAAGTGTAGATGCGTCGTGCTTTGATGCTTCGTTTTCACCGCTGTTAATTCTTTAACCAATCCCGTAGCTTCCGTCGCAACAACAATATTGGGGGCAGAAAACTGTGAACCATCGGTGAGAGAGACGGTTTGTCCATCAATTTTTGCAACTTTGGCGTTGAGGTGAATGGATTTTTCTGGCAATGATGCCGCCAGTTGTTTCGGAATTTCTTCCATTCCCAAATTAGGAATTGCCGTATCGCTTTCGCTAAACATTTTAAATACAAAATCAAACATCCGACGACTAGTGGTCAACTCTTTTTCTAAAAAAATGCCCGAAAAAAACGGCGCAAAAAATCGTTGAATCATCGTTTCACTAAAACCATATTCTTCTGATAAAACAACTCGTGTTGGTTGCTCTTTTTGTTGAAAAACTTCTTCAATTGACATGCCTGACAAGCGATTTCTCAACGATAAAATTTTTAACTTATCCATCACGCTACCCGCCTTGGAAAATACTGTCGGAAATAAACTACCCATTTCTCGCAAAGGGTCGCCGATGCGGTCTTTTTTGCCATCTGGATACAGTAACATCGCGCCGGGCGAAAACGATTTTAAATCCAATTTTTCGTAATCCAACCAACGTCGCGCTTCTGGATATGCTGTCAACAATACTTGAAAACCGTAGTCCAACCGATACCCGTCAATTATATCTGTTTTTACCCGGCCGCCTACTCGGTCAGTTGCCTCCAATAGAGTAAAATCAATGTTGTTTTGGTGAAGTTGACGAGCTGCGGTGAGACCTGCCAGACCGCCGCCGATGATGATGGTATTGGACATTTTTGCTTGTTTTATTTTAAGAAGTGTTTATA
>CAYUNA010000667.1:0-3076 GCA_964445895.1 uncultured Saprospiraceae bacterium
AAACTTTTGTATTGTGACTGCAAACTTTTGTATTGTGAAAACTTTTGTATTGTGACTACTCAACAACTTCCGCTACACAACGAAAGCCCAACCATTTTTTTGGTGCATCATATTTATATTTTTTGGAAACAATACCCTCTTCAAAAGGGTCGAGAAAAGAACCGCCTTTGGCAACTCCTTTTTCAGCAACCATTTCCGAAACATTACCAATGATGTTGTAAATTTCGTAACCATTGGGCAAATAAGAACGAGCAGGAGCGGTCATTTTTACGGCTGTTTCGGAAGGATTATACACCAGATTATGAATTAAGTAATCGTAACCATATTTTTTCACGACCTTTTTTACTTTTTTTTCATGGTTATTTCTCCCTGTTGTTGCGATGAGTTCCCATTCCAAATTAGTCGGTAGCCGATATTTAAAATTAGGAAAATCAATGCCATTGGCTTGGCACATTTCTTTCACCCGATCAGTTCTCCAATTGCAATATGCGACCGCTTGCTCATAAGAAATACCGACAACAGGATAATCATTATAAGAAGAATGCCGAAAATAAGTTTGTTTGAACGGTTCTCCATCATTGAATTCACTCATCCAAACTGTCGTGTCTGGCAGCGCATTTTTATAAGTTTCCGAATCCTTTCCATCTCCTTTTTCGACAATCCAGGTCAGGTATTCCCGCCAGTCTAAATTGGTTCGTTCAATATCATCAAAAAAGAAGCCTTCGACGATTTCGACCGTACCAGGTGGGCGAAAGTTTTTACCTTCATGTTGCCAGGAAGTAAACCCAAAGCAAAAGAACGCAATACTGAAAATGATAGCTATATTTTTCATTTAGATTGATTTTAATTTAAAAAATCGTCAGCCCATACTGACCGTTTACCGCATAGCCGCTAACCTCTATTTTTTATACTCCAAAACCTCCATAAATACCCGAAAACCAACAGAAGGCTCTGGACCTTCGTAGCTTTTTTTGGAATCCACTTTGCAGTTTTCTACAGGGTCTGCCCAACTTCCCCCCATTGCTAATCCTTCCACATCAATCATTTCAGCAAGATTGCCACTCATATTATAAAGTCCGTAATCGTTAGGAAAATAGGCATCTGCAATGACTTGAAAAAAGCCACCATCCTTGAAATCTCCAAGATTTACAGGGCAATCTTTACAGGGTTCAATCCCTTCTTTGAAAACGCCCGCGCTATTTTTCACATTAAGCGCATCTCCGTTAAATAAGAAACAACCTTTGGCATTAGTCACATAATACCCGCCGTAAGGATAGGGAGCGTTACGACCTCCTTGGGCTGCATAATTCCATTCGGCTTCGGTTGGCAGACGGAAAAGCACTTTTTTGAAACGCTTTTTGCGGTCAGTCGATTGGTTGTAAACCTGGGTAATCCATTGACAATATAATTGTGCAGCTTCGTGGGAAATATTGTAAGCAGGCATTCTTGGGTCATCAGGATGTCCGTGTCCAAAGAGCTCAACATCAGGAATATCCTTGAAATTTTCGGGCAATAGTTCTCGCCAATTCACTTTCTCCATCTTTGCTCGTTCTAATTTATCATATTCTTTATTTTTTAATAAATCCATCAAAAAAGCTTCGTATCGTCTGTTAATGACTTCGGTGTCTTGAGCATACAGATTGTCTTTTACTTTTACAAACCCCTTATCAATATCTCGTCCTTTTATCATAGAATTGATATCCTCCTGCTTTTTGTACTCTCCCAAATACCTGGAAATATCATCCCAACGTCCACCTTTTTCTGCGATAGTTTTTATCACTTTTTTCAAATTAGCAGCTTTTTCCGACTCGCCCGCTGCCTCATAATGTTTGTGCAAACGCAATAGTGCAGGCAGGTAATTTAGGTTCATTACATTGACGACTTGTTCGCTGGTTTCTTTTTCAAAATTGACAGTCAAATAATCCTTTAAAAACTTGTTTTCATAATTATTTTTAATCACAGCAATATTGTCAAAACTCTCCTCTGCATACTTGAATGCCAATCCAGTCATAAACAAATCTCCATTAAATTTATCTCGAATAATCTGTCGAATCGTCGGAGCAAAGTACACCGGTCTTTGCGATTTTTTGCAAATATGTTCCACCATTTTGACTGAATAATCAGTGGAATTATTGTTGACTTCCTCAGCAGTCATAGTGAATGCTGGAATGTCTGCGCGCTCAAAAGCTGCTTTTCTATAGTCTTCAAATCCCGTCATCAATGAGGCATTGATAATCGTAATATCAGGTCGTACATTCTGCACCAATTGTAGTATCCAGGACGGGTAAGTATCGTTGTCTGCCCAAGTCAACAAAATAGCGTTTTCCTCGACAGACATGAGCATATTGTAATTCCATTTTAGCGCACCTGGCGAGTAATCTTTCGTATCAAAAATGCGCTGCATGACACCTCGTAGCTTCTCCCGATTGAGATTTATTTCATAATACAAAGCCATACTTTCCTGAATATCAGAACGTTCTGGAGCTATTTCATAAGCCTTCAATAAGTCATCAAAAGATTGTTGAGCGCGGCCTTTTTGAACATATTGAATATAATGATTTTCAAAAGAATCAGGAATTTCTTCTTGAATTCGCTGGGCAATTTCATCTAAATCGAACGGTTTTTTTTCTTCTGCTGACTTCATATTGGCATAGCGGGCAGCTTTAAAATAATTCCACCAAGCGGCTGCACTTTTCTTGTCCTTAATCGTTTCTGCTTGCCAAAGCTTCGCTTGTTCTTGATAGTAAAAAAATGGCTTTTCTACTCTCGTTATTGATAAAATGGGTTCAGGACTGGTCTGCGTATCTGCAATTGCCTGGCAGGCAAAGCAACTTAAAAAAGCGATAATTAAAAGTATATTTTTCATAAGCAAATTTTCTACGATTGTAAATGATTTGTAGGGTTATACACGAAAAGATAAATGGGTTCAATTTTTTTTTATTTTTTTTTAATGTTAGGACTATTTTGTGCAGTGTAAAGCAAGTTTCCTTACATTTTGAGAAACGAGAAAATAGCAAGATTTTCGAGCTTCAAAAAACGCACTCCCCCGCGCCTGCGGCGCGGGGCGGTGGGGTTT
>CAYUNA010000668.1:0-3076 GCA_964445895.1 uncultured Saprospiraceae bacterium
AACGAAAAGGTAGGCCGCGGTGTCTCGTGGTTGACGGCAGTATTGGTTGTTTTGGTATGTATAGATGTGGCTGCACGTTATTTTTTCAGTGCTTCTCAGACTTGGATGATGGAGTTGGAATGGCATTTATTTTCCTTAATATTTTTGTTGGGTGCAGGTTTTGCATTGAAGCATGACCGCCACGTTCGGGTAGACTTATTTTACGCTAATTATTCGGAAAAAGACAAAGCATGGACTGATTTAGTGGGCAGCGTAGTATTCTTGATTCCCTGGTGTATTTTAATCATTTATTTTTCCTATGATTATGCGTATTCCTCCTTTTTGGATGGAGAGGGAAGTCCCGACCCTGGTGGTTTGCCTGCTCGATATTTGATAAAATTTGCTATTGTTATTGGGATGAGTTTGCTGCTTTTACAGGCATTAGGGAAGGTGGCGGAGAGTATTTTGACCATTCAAAAAAGTGCATAATATCAGTTAATTAAAATCACCTTCACTACGAATAACGAATAACCAATCACGACCTATGGCAATCATTGCGATTATTCTTTTTATCAGCATTTTTATCCTTATTCTATACGGTTATCCGGTGGCATTTACATTGGGTGGAATTTCGTTGATTTACGCGATTTGCTTTTTTGAACCTTCGACTTTCACTGCTTTGCCTCCACGTATCATGGGGGTGATGGGCAACTACGTTTTATTGGCGGTGCCATTGTTTATTTTTATGGGGATTATGCTCGAAAAATCAGGATTAGCCGAGAGTTTATTGGAAACGATGGCAATGCTATTTGGAAAAGTAAAAGGTGGTTTGGCAATTTCGGTGGTCATTGTCGGCGCATTATTGGCGGCCTCGACGGGCATTGTGGGCGCGACGGTGATTACGATGGGTTTGATTAGCTTGCCGACGATGTTGAAACGCGGTTACCAAACCGAATTGGCGACGGGAACAATTGCCGCAAGTGGCACGTTGGGACAAATCATTCCACCGTCAATCGTGTTGGTTTTATTAGGGAGTGTCCTGAATGTTTCGGTCGGTGATTTGTTTGCCGCGGCGTTGATTCCGGGCGTTTTGTTGGTCGGTATTTACATCATATATATCGCCGTACGGGCGGGCATGAATCCCGATTTAGCACCTGCCATACCTGCCGAGGAAATTGCCGCATTCAAAGATAAAAACTTTAAAATGAAGGTGTTAAAAGCCTTTGTTTTACCGTTGTTGTTGATAATTTCGGTTTTGGGTTCTATCTTGAAAGGTATTGCTTCTCCAACGGAAGCGGCGGCAGTTGGGGCATTGGGTGCGACGATTTTGACGGTAACACAGGGCAAGTTGACCTTGAAGGTATTACAATCGGTGATGCGCGAAACGACGCATTTGACCTGTATGGTTTTCATCATTTTATTAGGAGCAACAACATTCACTTTTGTATTTCGGGAGATGGGCGGTGATACGTTTTTAATTGAAGTGATTGAAAATGCAAACCTTTCTCCGATGGTCTTTTTGGGCTTGGTTTTATTCGTTGTTTTTATTGCTGGATTCTTTATAGATTTTATCGAAATTATCTTTATCATCGTGCCTGTCGTTGCGCCGATTTTCATCGAAATGGAGCCTATCTTCATTTCCGAATATGGTTTTCAAGAAGGACAATTGCTGATTTGGGTCGGCATTTTGTTAGCTATGAATTTGCAAACGTCGTTTCTGACGCCGCCGTTTGGTTTTTCTCTTTTTTATTTAAAAGGAGTCGCACCACCTGAAGTAACGACGGGGCATTTGTATCGGGGCATCATTCCTTTTGTGGTGATACAGATACTGTTTTTGTTAGCCGTGGTGGTGTTTCCGGGGATTGTGATGATTTTTATTCATTAGCTTGACTTATTACTAAGTCAACTCGCAAAATTGTTGTCGGCTAAAGCCGATAACTACTAAAAATATATGAAATACTACCTTATCGCAGGCGAAGCTTCTGGCGATTTACATGGTGCGAATTTAATCAAAGCATTGACAAAACAAGACGCTAATGCCGACTTCCGTGCGTGGGGTGGTGACCTCATGCAAGCGGCGGGCAGCAACGTCGTCAAACATTACAAAGACCTCGCTTTTATGGGGTTTTCAGAGGTGGTCAAAAACTTAGGGACAATCCTCAATAATTTCAAATTTTGTAAAAAAGACATCTTGGAATACGCACCCGACGTGCTGATTTTAATTGACTATCCAGGCTTTAATTTACGGATGGCGAAATGGGCGAAAAAGCAGGGCATCAAGGTATTTTACTATATTTCTCCACAGATTTGGGCATGGCATTCCAGTCGGGTGCATGGCATCAAAAAGACGGTCGATAAGATGTTTGTTATCCTGCCTTTTGAAAAAGCGTTTTATCAAAAATATGATTTTGACGTCGATTTTGTGGGGCATCCGCTGCTGGATGTGGTCGCGGATTTTGGTCAAAAACAGCCACTTGATTTTAGAAAAAAACATGGTCTTTCGGATAAGCCCATTATCGCTTTATTGCCCGGTAGCCGTAAGCAAGAGATTCGAACCATGTTGGCAAAGATGTTGACGATTGTTTCACAATTTACTGATTATCAATTTGTTATTGCAGGTGCGCCATCGCAGCCACTTTCATTTTATCAAACTATTTTACAACACAATCAAGTTCAAATTCCCATTATTGAAAATGAAACTTATGCGCTATTGCACGAAGCCCACGCTGCCTTGGTGACTTCTGGAACGGCTACTTTAGAAACCGCCCTTTTTGAAGTGCCACAAGTGGTTTGCTATCAAGGCAATTATTGGTCTTACCTTCTGGCGAAGCGGTTGGTGAATGTGAAATATATCTCTTTGGTGAATTTGATTTTGGATAAAATGCTGGTGAGGGAGTTGATTCAAGAGGAATTTAATGAAGCAAATTTGGTGAAAGAATTGACGGCTATTTTAGATGAAAAAAGGCGGTCTGATTTGCAAAATGGCTATGTTTTGTTGAAGGAGAAATTGGGGAATGCGGGGGCTTCTGCTAGGGCGGCGGAGTTGATGGTTGGGTATTTGGAGGGTTAGCTTTTTGGCTTTTTGAGGTAAGAGCAT
>CAYUNA010000669.1:0-3070 GCA_964445895.1 uncultured Saprospiraceae bacterium
CTTAAAAGAATTTCTATTTCAAACTGCCATTTTGTCATATAATTCAAAAATAGTCCTATATTTGCATCCCTTTATGGAAAAGGCGGGTTTTCAACCTAAATTTGGCACCTTGTGCTACCTAAATTTTTGGCGAAAAATGTATAATGACAATCCAACTCTTACAGGGTTAACAAAGGTAATTGACGAGGAAAAGCAAGGAGAAGTTTTCTTCGAACAACAGGCAGTAACCGACGTGAATACTAAAAAATTCTACATTGAAAGTTACGGCTGTCAGATGAATTTTAGCGACTCTGAAATCGTGGCAAGTATTCTTGGTGAAGCAGGTTTTGTACCAACGCGGGATATGGAGCAGTCCGATTTGATTTTGATAAATACTTGCTCCATTCGAGAACGTGCTGAAGATACGGTACGGAAGCGATTGCGTATTTTTGATAAAGTAAAACGGCAACGACCAGGTACTTTAGTTGGTGTTTTGGGCTGTATGGCAGAGCGGTTGAAGGCTAAATTATTAGACCAGGAAAAATTGGTTGATATCGTAATTGGACCAGACGCCTATCGTGACCTACCGAAGCTTGTGGCAACTGCTGAAGAGGGCGAAAAAGGGGTGAATGTGCTGCTTTCCCGAGAAGAAACGTATGCAGATATTAGTCCGATGCGATTGGGTTCAAATGGGGTTTCTGCTTTCATTTCTATCATGCGAGGCTGTGATAATATGTGTTCTTTTTGCGTCGTGCCGTTTACTCGTGGTCGGGAACGTAGTCGGAATTCATTTAGCATCGTAGCAGAAGCGACGGATTTAGTGAATCGGGGGTTTAAAGAAGTAACCTTGTTAGGACAAAATGTGGACTCTTACAAATGGGAGCATCCTGAAACCAAAGAGGTTGTCAATTTCGCCAATTTGTTGGAAATGGTTGCTAAAGTTGCGCCTGATTTACGGATTCGGTTTTCTACATCGCATCCAAAAGACATTACGGATGATGTGCTACATACGATGGCGAAATACAAAAATATTTGCAAGTACATTCATTTGCCGGTACAGTCTGGAAATAGTCGGATTCTGAAATTGATGAACCGCACCTATGACCGCGAGTGGTATATGGAAAAAGTGCGTAGAATTTATGAAATTATTCCCGATTGTGCGATTTCATCTGACATAATTACAGGTTTTTGTACAGAAACAGAGGAAGAGCACAAACAATCGGTAGAAATGGTTGAGTGGGCAAAATACAGCATGTCTTATATGTTTTTCTACTCCGAGCGACCAGGTACTTTGGCAGCGAGGAAGTATGAAGATGATATTCCATTAGAAGTCAAAAAACGACGGCTGACGGAAGTGATTAACATGCAACAAAAGGTGTCTTTGGCTCATAACCAAGCAGATATTGGTAAAACTTTTGAAGTGCTGATAGAAGGAGATTCCAAGCGGTCTTCAGATGATTTTAAAGGTCGAAATTCTCAAAATAAAATGATTATTTTTCCAAAACGAGAAGGCTTAAAACCAGGCGATTATGCAATGGTTAAAGTAGAACATGCGACGAGTGCCAGTTTGAAAGGGAAATTAGTATAATAGGGACGGTTGACGGCAGACGGTTGACTGCTCACGGAGATTCTATTTTTAATAAAAATTTGAACCTCAAAGTTTAAATGCTATACCACCGTCTACCGTCTGCCGTCAACCGTCCACCGTCAACCGTAAAAAAACAGCTATGGCAAACTTACTTACCATAAAACAACGATTTGGGATTATTGGGCGGTCGCCCCTACTCGACCGGGCATTGAATACAGCAGTGCAGGTCGCGAGTACGGATTTAACGGTTTTGATTACGGGAGAAAGTGGCGTTGGTAAGGAAGTTTTTTCTAAAATCATCCACTCATTGAGTCCTCGTAAACACAGTGATTTTATTGCGGTCAACTGCGGCGCGATTCCTGCGGGGACGATTAATTCGGAGCTGTTTGGTCACGAAAAAGGAGCATTTACCGGAGCGACGAGCGACCGAAAAGGGTATTTTGAAACAGTAGACGGTGGAACGATTTTTTTGGATGAAATTGGTGAAATGCCGCTGGAGACACAAGCCTACTTGCTTCGAATTTTGGAATCAGGTGAGTTTATGCGCGTAGGTTCAACTAAAGTTAGAAAAACGGACATTCGAATTGTGGCGGCAACAAATGTGGATTTACAGGATAAAATCAACAAGGGAAAATTTCGGGAAGACTTATTTTATCGTTTGAATACGGTGCCGATTAAAGTGCCCGCATTGAAAGAACGGCGAGAGGATATTTATATGTTATTTCGGAAATTTGCGACTGATTTGGCAGAAAAATACCGCATGGAATCCATCAAATTGGATGATAAGGCACAATTGTTATTGGAGAATTATCGCTGGCCAGGAAATATTCGAGAATTGAAAAATCTGGCGGAACAAGTCTCTGTTTTGGCAGAAGACCGCAACATTACAGCTGATATTTTGATTGATTATATGCCAAATATCACCAATCGGAATTTGCCAATAGTGACACAGAAAAACGGTGATTCCGCTTCGTTTGAGGAGCGAGAGATACTCTATAAGGTGTTATTTGACATGAAGAAAGACCTGACAGATTTAAAGAAACTGGTCTTTGGTTTGATTAGTAAAAACGATTTGAGTGTGCCGGATACTTCACAATTGCGCCAATTGAATCCACCTTCTTTTGCCACTGAGGATTACGCTGCCAGCGATTCTTATTCTGATAAAGTGCAGTCGGATTATTTTGAAGAATATCGCGACAAAGCTAATATTCATAACGATTTTGAAGAAACGAATAACAATTATCAGCCTATCATAATTGACCATAAAAGAAAAGAGGAATACGACAAAGCCGATGTAGTGGACGAGAGTTTATCGCTGGCAGATATGGAAAAAGAGTATATTTTAAAAGCCTTAAAAAAGCACAAAGGCCGACGAAAAGATGCGGCAGCGGATTTAGGGATTTCAGAACGAACGTTGTATCGAAAGATTAAGGAGTATGAGATTGATTGAGGCAAATGAAAAGTTAATTGTTTTAATAATGCTTATCAGACCTTCGTTTCTAT
>CAYUNA010000670.1:0-3067 GCA_964445895.1 uncultured Saprospiraceae bacterium
TTGAGAAGCAAGAAAATCGCAAGATTTTCGAGCTTCAAACACCTCACTCCCCCGCACCTGTGGCGCGGGGCGGTGGGGTGTGTTAAGGGAGCAAAACGGTTTTTGCAAACCGTTTTGCTCCCTTAAAATCCCTTTGTGAAAACATAAGGAAACTTAATTTACACTGTATTAATTACAGATATTAAGTGCCGCGTGGCACTTTACACATTTAACTCACTCAACCACATTCATAAAGTCCATTTAATATTAATAACGATGCTTAGACTTTCAAAAATACATATATTAAGTCGGGATTTAACAGTTTTTTACATCAAAGTCATTTCGTCTCTGCTGCCATTATCCCATCAATTTTATAAATCCGGACAATGTCCATAACCATAACGACCTGTTTTACGGGTGCCTTAGAATCCGGAGATATGGTCACTGTATATTTTCTTTTTGCTCTTGATTTTGAAGATAATGTTTGCTTTAGTTTATTAAAGCCGTATTCTTTACCATTAAAATAAAATCGCCCCTTTCTATCAATAGTAATATCGTCTAACTTTTCCTTCGATGGCGTTGATTTAGTGTTACTACCAGGCAATTTTAGATTTAAAGAGTTTGGTGCTACCAATGAAGACGTTAGCATAAAAAATATCAATAGTAAGAAAATAATGTCCGTCAAAGAAGACATACTGAATTCCGCACTGACTTTACTTCGTTTTTTTAAACCCATAACAATTGATTAGTTTATTTTTTAGGCTGAGTCGCAATAACTGCCTTAACTTTTAATCTTCCAGCAATTTGAATTACCTGGGTAACATATTCCCAGGAAATGCTGTTTCCCGCAGCGATAGTAATAGTAACATTATTTCGGTCGTTTTCTTTAGCTACTGCACGGCGAAGTGCAGTATTCAAAGCTTTCGAATTCATTCTAACACCATTATATATGAACTTACCTTTTTCGTCTATCTCTACCACGATGGAACTTGCCGCCACGGTTTTACTATCCGATTCAGGTAAATCAGTCGCTTTTATTTGCACAAAATTAGACGTCAGCATGAAGAATATCAACAACAAAAAGATGATATCCGTCAAAGAAGACATACTAAATTCGGCACTGACTTTAGCTCTCTTTTTTAAACCCATTTTGATTGATTCGATTAATTCGATGAATGGATTATTTCAATTAGTGGATTAATTCGATTGTCTCGATTGATAACTACAAAGTTATCATCCAGATAATCGAATTAATCAAATTAATCGAGATAATCAAGCAGATGGTTCTTGGAGTAAATCCATAAATTCAACGGTACTGCGCTCCATTTTGAAGACTACTTTTTCTACGTTTGCGACTAAAATATTGTAGCCAACAAACGCCAAAATACCGATAAATAGACCAAATGCCGTCGTAATCAAGGCTTGGTAAATACCGCCTGCCAAAACATCTGGCGTTACGTTTTCTGCGGTTGCCATTTCATAAAAGGCCATAATCATACCCGTCACCGTACCGAAGAAACCAATCATCGGTGCTGCACCCGCGATACTTGCTAAAGTGGAGAGATTTTTTTCCAAACGGAAAATTTCCAAGTTACCGACATTTTCGATAGCTGCGTCGATGTCTCGCAATGGCTTTCCAATTCGCATCAAGCCTTTTTCGACCATACGAGCTACTGGAGAATCTGTGTTTTGACACAATGCCCGCGCTGCCTGAATATTACCTGCACCAACGTTTGCACGGATGTTATTCATGAAATTTTCATCGACTTTACCTGCCCGTTTGATGTTTAAATATCGCTCTACAAAAATGTACAATGCGATAATCGACAACGCAATCAGGACAATAACAATGGCAACTCCCAAAGGGCCGCCTGAAGTAATAACGTCCATCAAACTTTGCGCTTCTGGGCCTTTGTCTGCGCCGTCTTTCGCGCCTTGGAAAAGAAATAAGGTGTGTTGAAACATGAGGTACCTCGTTTTAAGTTTTGACTCTAAGAATGTTCTTTGAAAAGCAGGAATTTGATGCCCTGCTTATTAGACTTTATAAATTAGATTTGAGCAGCTTTAAACTTGCTCAACCTCATTGATAAAGTCAATTTAAAATGATATTTCAAGAGTAGATTCTTTTGTGTTTTTTATTTTTGAAAAACTGCAAAATTACGCTACTCTATTCCATTTAAAAGGGAGAAAACGTAATTCGTTTCTTCCTTAGTATCTAAATGAGGGCGAAATTTATTATTTTTTTCCCTAAAATTTTAACAATTTGCAGTAATATTATTTTTTAATAAGTATTTTCTCATTTTTCAAATCCTGAAAATTGAAGTACATTTGTTCCTCAAGCGAAAATTCGCTATTTTAAATTAAAAAAAAACAACGAAAATGACCATAGCAGAACGTGCCGATTTAATACAAGTATTGAAAAATAGCGAGACCCGTTTGACGGAAAGAATAGCTGCCGTCGATGAGGAGTTATTCCAGTTTAAACCTGATGCACAAACTTGGTCAATGGCAGAATTGGTGGAACATTTGGCAATTACAGACCAAGGTTTGTTGGCTGGAATCATAAAGAAAGGAGAACGGCTATACGAAGAAATGCCCGAAACATTTCCTAATGAAAAAATTATCAAAGCTACTTCCAATCGAAAAGTAAAGGTGAAAGCACCGGCTCATTTAGTGCCCCAAGGTCGTTTTAAAACTAAAGAGATGGCGGTTAAAGGTTTTCGTGCTAATCGGGAGAAAGTAGAAAACTTTGTCAATACCACTGATTTGCCGTTAGAAAAAATTGCCTTTCCACATTTTGCGCTTGGCTTAATTGATGGCAAAGGCTGGATTACTTTTATGTCGGGTCATTGCCAACGACATACGGATCAAATGGAGGAAATTATTGAGGCTTGGCAGTCAAAAAAGTAAATCGTAAAATAGAAGCACTTCACTACTCCACCGTCTGGCGAATACCATCTGTCATTAGGGAGTTAAGTGCCGCGTAGTAATAACTGATGTTACGCACTCTGCACATTTCGTGGCGAAAAGATTTAGCTCATTGTCTAATATTCGAACCGCCACGAGGGGTTTCTTAAGGTAGAAGCAA
>CAYUNA010000671.1:0-3063 GCA_964445895.1 uncultured Saprospiraceae bacterium
ATAATAAAAACCTCCTCGTCCTTCTTGTGCATATAGTACTTCTCCCGGGCAAATTTTTCTCGATTCGATTCAATTTCCTTCTTATTCTTTTTTGCTTCAATAATCTTTTCAGAAAAATAACTCTTTCGGTACTCTAATTGTTCCACCGACTTAGATAATTTCCACTGCGTCAGCAAATCATGTCGGTCAAAAAACACCATCCATGCAAAAAATAACGCCAATACCAAGAAGTATCGATTCCGTATTGGTGCAGGAATAGAATTCAATGGATTGGTTACTTTTTTTCTTCTTGCCATTTCAGGATGGATAGTTATAAATTTGAGAAAAAATGACGAGTAAAATTAGTAAAATAAAATGATAGGTTCAAATCATGGTGATTTTAATAATCACCATGATTTAATTGTCAAATTATCCCAACAATGCTTTACCTGGGTAAATCCCCGCATCTCCCAACTCTTCTTCTATCCGCAATAACTGGTTGTACTTCGCGATTCTATCCGAACGACTGGCAGAACCGGTCTTAATCTGACCACAATTCAAAGCAACCGCCAAATCAGCAATTGTCACATCTTCAGTCTCGCCCGAACGGTGACTCATTACGGAAGTATAGCCATTTCGTGTCGCCAAATTTACTGCTTCAACGGTTTCAGTCAACGAACCAATTTGATTTACTTTAATCAAAATTGAGTTCGATGCGCCCATTTCAATTCCTTTCTGCAAACGCTTCGTATTCGTTACATATAAATCATCACCCACCAATTGGCAACGGTCACCAACAGCTGAAGTCAACTTTTTCCAAGCCTTCCAATCGTCTTCATCCAGACCATCTTCAATCGACAAAATCGGATAGTTGTCTACCCAACCTTTCCAGTAATCGACCATTTCTGATGAAGTCAATTTATCACCCGTTGATTTAGCAAAGTGATATACTTTTTCTTTAGAATCATAAAATTCAGAAGCTGCCGCATCCATAGCAATCATTACTTCTACTCCTGGTTTGTAGCCCGCTTTTTCAATTGCTTTCAATACCGTTTCAACCGCTTCTACATTCGACTTGATGTTTGGTGCAAAACCACCTTCATCACCTACATTAGTTGAATAGCCTTTCTTTTGCAATACTTTTTTCAACGTATGAAAAATCTCAACGCCCATGCGCAATCCTTCCGAAAAAGTCTCCGCACCTACAGGCATAATCATAAACTCTTGAAAATCAATCGAGTTGTCTGCATGCGAGCCACCATTCAAAATATTCATCATCGGCACTGGTAAAACGTGTGCATTTGGTCCACCTAAGTAACGATACAATGGCTGCGTAGATTCTTCTGCCGCTGCTTTTGCAATTGCCAATGATACCCCCAAAATCGCGTTTGCACCCAACTTTGCTTTATTATCTGTACCGTCCAAATCAATCATCAACTGATCGAGGTAGCGCTGTTCAAAGACGTCTTCACCAATAATATTATCAGCAATAACTGTTTCTACATTTTGACAAGCAGTCAAAACGCCCTTGCCCATATATCGCTTTTTGTCACCATCTCTCAACTCAACAGCTTCATATTTTCCTGTCGATGCACCTGATGGCACAATCGCACGACCCATGCAGCCGTTCTCTGTCAATACTTCAACTTCAATTGTAGGATTTCCTCGCGAATCCAAAACTTCTCTTGCCTTAACGTCAATAATTGTACTCATTCTTTTTTACTGTTTTTAAGATTTAAAAAAATAATTGGTTAGGGCAAGTGAGCCTTTAGAGCATGTCTATTTATTTCTTCATCAACTTAATGAATTCATCAAAAAGATATTCCGCATCATGCGGCCCAGGTGATGCCTCTGGGTGATATTGCACAGAAAACGCTTTTTTCCCCTTGATTTTGATACCTTCGATAGTGTCATCATTCAAGTTACGGTGCGTAATCTCGACTTTATCTTTATTCGCTTCAATGGCTTCAGGACTTACCCCAAAACCATGATTTTGGCTAGTAATCTCGCCTTTGCCTGTCACCAAATTTAGTACAGGGTGGTTAATTCCCCGGTGTCCGTTGTGCATTTTATAGGTTTCAATGCCCACTGACAACGCTAATAATTGGTGCCCCAAACAAATTCCAAAAAGGGGTTGATTGTCCTTCAAAATTTGTTGTCCTAACTTAACGGCAAAATCCATCGGAGCAGGGTCACCAGGACCATTTGAAAAGAAATAACCGTCTGGTTTAAATTTTTTCAATTCTTTATAGTCCGTCTTAGCAGGAAAAACTTTAACGAAACAATCACGAGCCGTGAAGTGGCGCAAGATGTTCTTTTTTACACCAAAATCCATAACGGCTACCCGATACTTTGCTTTCTTTTCATCACCTAATGTGTAGGGTTCTTTCGTACTCACTTTTGATGCTAACTCCAAGCCCTCCATCGGCGGCACTTTCGCCAACTGCTGACGCAATTTGTCCACATCCGTGTTTTCGGAAGAAATAATGCAGTTCATCGCCCCTTTATCCCGAATGTGCCGAACTATAGCGCGGGTGTCAACTGCTGAAATACCGACCAAATCGCCACCTTCAAAATAATCCTGGATGGATTCTGTCGCCATTTGACGAGAATAATCCCAGGTAAAATTTTTACAAATCAGTCCATTGATTTTAATATCATCAGACTCTACGTCGGCGTCTTTTGCACCATAATTACCGATGTGCGCGTTGGTCATTACGATAATTTGTCCAAAATACGATGGGTCAGTAAAAATTTCCTGATAACCCGTCATACCGGTATTGAAACAAATTTCACCAGTGGTGGTCCCAATTTTTCCAGCACTTTTTCCGTGGAAAACAGTGCCATCTTCAAGTAGTAAAACAGCTGGTTGCGATTGCATACGATTATTTTAAAAGGGGATTATTGTTATGATAAATTTCAAAAATCGGCGCAAAGATAATAGGTTTGAGGACATATTTGAGTTGTGGGATAAGCAATTTTGAAAAAAAGCATTTCTATTTTATATTTTATTCAAAAAAGCATTTTGATATTAGCTGAAATAGCTTATTTTTCCATTTTTAAATTTAAAAACTTGCTACGCGT
>CAYUNA010000672.1:0-3060 GCA_964445895.1 uncultured Saprospiraceae bacterium
TTAAGGAGGGAGAAAATTGAAAATTTTCTCCCTCCAATAAAGAAAGTAATAACTTGTTTCACCGAACCCCGTCCATCATCTACCGTTCACCGTCTTCTGTTTCCAACCCCTGCAAAATTCCCTTCTCAATCGCAGGCACACCTCGTTTCATCCACTTTGGCATCGGCGCATCCATCAAATAATGGTCAAAATACTGCTGCATCCGAATATTAAAATCCTTCCGATTTTGCAACTTCACCGGCCAGTGCGGTTCATCATTATAATTCAGCATCCACGCAGGTTTGTTCAGGCGACGCAAGCCCACAAAATACTCGATGCCCTGATACCAAGGAACTGCCCCATCCTTATCATTGTGCAAAATCAGCACAGGGGTATTACATTTATCCAAGGTAAAAATCGGTGAATTTTCCAGATACCGCAGCGGATATTCCCAAATCGTTCCACCAATTCGACTCTGCGTATGCTCATATTGAAACATCCGACTCATCCCACTACCCCATCGAATACCGCCATACGCCGAAAACATATTCACGACGGGCGCGCCACTTTCCGCACAAGCAAAGAGGTCTGTCCGATTAATCAAATACGCCACTTGATAGCCGCCCCAACTGTGTCCCTGCACCCCAATTTTTTCGCGATTCACAAAGCCCTTATCAATCAACGAAGTCACCCCCGATAGCACCGCATTCAGGGCACTTTCGCCCGGATAGCCGATACGATAAGGCACATCCGGATTAAAAATTAAGTACCCCTTGCTGGCATAAAAAGGATAATTTATCGTCGAACGACCTGGCAACGGCGTGCGATGACGATGCAGTCTATCCGAGCTTTTTTCATAAAAATTAACCAGCATTGGGTATTGCTTTGTCGGATCAAAATTTTCGGGTTTGACCAACTGTCCCGTCAATACATTTCCATTCAAATCTGTCCATTCATACAACTCAATACTACCCCAGGAATACTCAGCTTGTTGAGGATTGGCATCACTAATTTTTACAGGATAAGCAAAGCTCGAATTCACTAAATGTAAATCCGGAAAGGTCTGAAAATTCTGTTTGGTGTATAAGATTTTATCCGCATCTCGTGCTTTTTTCGGACGACTTTGAAAATTAAAATCATCACTAAAAACGGGCAATTTGGACACGCCTTTTTTAGTTAAGTTCGCATAACCACTTCCTTTCGATTTTTCATCAAAAACGTATAACAGCAAACTTCCCTTCAAATTAATACTGCGCTCCTCCAAGTTTAAACGAATATAGCGATATCGTAATTTATCCTCCCGTCCGTTCGTTAATTTTACTGGTTTTTCCTGACCTTTCGGGTCTATTTTCCAAATATCATAACGGTCGTTTATTAAAATATAATCATCATCATTCGTCCAACCTGCAATGCCATACGGCCAAGGATGTGACGGTGAATCATGGATTTCATTATAAAATTTAACCGTTTTGTTATCCGTAATTTGGCGTAATTTTTCTGCCTTAATTTCATAAGCAAACCACGCCGTATCCAATTCATTATACCAATAGATATACTCCGCTTTTGGTGAAAAAACCGTTCGTCCTTCAAACGCTTTTGCTATCGTTTTTGCTTGTCCGGTTTTATTATTAATTAAGAATAAATCCTTGCGAACTACGCCTTCCCACGAGAATTGTTTGAAATACGGTTCTTGATTATAGCCTAAAACATAGGTTGCATTACCTTCGTCGCCTATCCGAATTTCTGGAATTTCCAAGCTCCCCAACTGCACCAATTTTTCGTTCGATACATGCCAAACGGCTTGATAAGTCCGCTTTTGTTCATCCTTCAATCGGTTGTTTTGTTGCGTATGCAGCACGGCATCTTCATAAGACCAAACTTCAACATTGACAATATCTTCTTCCAACATTGCCGTGTCTTGCAAGATTGGTGACGGCGCAATTCCGAAGTATAGCTGCTTCCCATCTTTTGAAAACTGCGGCGCTTTATTTTCACTCACTCGCCAGTTTTTCGCTAAAATATTTGACGAAGAATCTGCAATGACTCGCCCTTGTTCGAAACCATTTTTCCAATACACCAAACCGAATGGTGGCACACGCATATCGGTTGTATCTAAGTTGGCATGAAACGCTGCTTGTAACCCTTTTTCATCAAAGGTCAAATTTTTATATGCTCCCTTCGAGGTAAAAACTGAGCTCAATGTTTCCTCCTGGCAATCAAAAACGTAAACGCCTTCCAAAAACGTCGAATCCTTCCCTGTGCTACTCAATAAAACACGCTTACCCTCTTTTGCTAAAATATATTCTTTGACAAATTTTACGACCTCTTCTTCACCCGTTTTCAAATTGCGAATAACCAATTTTGTTCCCGTTTTTTTGCCTTCTTTTTTCGCTTTTTTCTTCTTCTTTTTTGGTTCTTCCACTTGCAACGTATCAGGAACTTCCATTTGCGAAGTATCCACTGTAGCAGTCGTTGTGTCTTTCATCCGTCGCTCAACATCCTTATGGTAGACCACCCAATCTGACCACTTCTGAGGCAACTTAAAAGACTTAACATCTGCAATTTTCTCCAGGTTCTGAGTCTCCAAATTGTAAATACCCAGGGTGTCATTTGGCATATCCTCCTTCTTAACTTTTTCCCGTTTCATTTGCCTCAAGGAATCCCAATCCGCTTTTATTTTAAAAATTACGAAACGATTATCATTACTAATTTTAGCTCCATCAGCACGTGCAAAAGTCGCTGTCGCATTTCGTTTGCTGTCAAAAATTTTCAACATCGCATTGCCTTCTTCCGCTTTTAAATTATAGACAACGTAATTGCCATCATTCGAAATTTCAGCATTGCGAATACGATTCCAGGAAACAAGTTCTTCGTGTCCAAGCGTCTTTTTATTAGGATTTTGACCAAATAGAAAAAGAGTTGACAAAAGGAAGGATAAAGTCAGAGTGAATTTCATAAGTTCTATTTTTATGGAACAAAACTAAAATTTATACGCTAAATATTCCTTGAAACGTTAAATTTTATTAAGAGCATGTTTAAAATTTTACCGAGCTGATAATCAATAGTTTATGGTTCTGACCA
>CAYUNA010000673.1:0-3056 GCA_964445895.1 uncultured Saprospiraceae bacterium
TAAGTGTAGCATGGCAATGAAATTCTTTTCCTGAAAAAAAAAGAACGTGTTATCGTTTTGTAATGAGGAAGAGGAATTAAGAGAAAAAAAACCGCAGTAAAGGTTTCTCTTTCTCTTAAAAAAAATGATTTTAAAAAGTCATGCTTTAAGATGTTTTAAGTCTTTTCTTTAGTCTTATTCTTTAGGCGCACAATTTTATAAAATAAAAATATATTGAAAAGCATTGTGGTTATTGACTTCTTGAACGTTATGAGTACCTAACTTGGGAAAAGATATGAGTACTTAATATGGGACAAATGGAGTAGTAATGAGTACACTATTAGGGTATTTGACGCTTTATATGGGTACTTCGTTTGGGACATATGAGTACTTCATCAGGGATATGAGTACCTAATTAGGGTTATATGGGTACTTCATCAGGGTTTGAATCATAAAAAGAGATTTTAGGGATATGAGTACTTCATTTGGGACATGAGTACCTAATTAGGGTTTGGGATTTCTTTGATATTAAAAATAAAAATACTTTATCGGGAATTATATGAGTACCTAATCAGGGTGAAAAACAGGTTCATGAGTACCTGACATGGGTTGAGAGGGGATATTTTTGCAAATTCCTCTCAAATGAGTACCTGAATTTTTTGTAAAATACACAAAAAGAATAACCTTTGAACAAAATTAGCAACTATGATTAAGAAAAATGTAAATCTTCCAAAAAAATTAGAGGAAGCCAAAATAGATAATGTTCTGGTTTTTCATGGTCAGTATCAATTGACGGCGAAAGAGAGTAAGGTGATTTTGTATTTGATTTCCAAGATTGACCCGATAAAGCAGAAGCGACTGCACGAGCAGACAGTGCCTGTGAAGGAGCTGGAATCAATACTCAAAGAGGAAGGAAAAAAGTGGGGTGGATTGTATAAAGAGATGAAAGCCTTCCAGCGGAGGATGATGGGTAAGCTGATTGAGTTTCCGACAGATATAGAAGTGGGGGGACGGAAGTTGCCGGGGATGGTGAATTGGTTTCAGAGTATCGCGCCAGTTAAAAATGATAAGGGGGAGGTATCAATTGAGTTTTTGTTTTCGGAGAAGTTGAAACCTTTTTTACTGGATTTGAAAGAATATGTGTCGATTGACTTGTTGGAGCTATTGCCGTTGAAGTCGAGTTTTTCGATACGGATGTTTCAGGTTTTTCGAGCGCACCGCAATCGGATGGCGGCACACCAAAAGAAATCGATGTTGCGGTATGAGATTGAGGAGTTAAAATCGTTGTTGGGAATAAGTGGAAAGTATGAGGACTATCGAAATTTTCGGAAGAAGGTCTTGACTGTAGTAGAAAAAGAAATGCAGCAGACTTCGATTGGGATGAAGTGGGCGCCTATAAAAGAAGGCAAAACGATTGTGGCTGTGGAGTTTGAGTTTTGGGATAGACATAGGAAGTCGAAGCAGTTGCAGATTTCATTGGCAGGTGATTTAAATTTTGAGACGTTGACATTTTCACAAACCAAGGCATTTGACCAATTGGCGGCTTATGGCGTGAATGACCAGATAGTGATGCAGATGTTGGCAAAGGCGCAGGGTTCGGAGATTCGGGGTTTTGAAGATTGGTATTTTGAGGAGTGTATCAAGATTGTGGAGCTGAAATCTACTATGAAAATGGAAGGTTCGTTGGCTGGAGTATTGGTGAATTGGTTTTTGAAATTGAAGGTATTTGAGCAGGGTGACCATTTTGCTAAAATCATGGAGACACTCGCGGCACGAAAGAAGGCTCTGGAAAAATCAAATGTGAGTGCCTGGGAAAATCGGTTATTGGCAAGGAATATGACGGCGGGGGCGTTTCGGGAGTCGTTGAAGGGGTAGGGGAGTGGGGTTCGAAAACTTTGCCGTTACAAGGAATGTGAGCGGGCTATGGTGGTTTAAAAACTACTGTGGTTAGTAGTTTTTAAAAAATCCTTGAACGTGAATTCGCGCAGATGAAATTTAACGAAGAATACATAGCAGAAAACCTTCATGAAAATCTAAAAAGATATTTCAAAGGAAAAGGTGAATCCATTCAAATATCGATTGAAGGAGAAGGAGTTCATTGGCATTGTAATTTAGCATCACAAAATAGAAGAGCCAAAATTAATTGTTTTGAACATCGTCATTATGAAGAGATAAAACCAGAATATTTGATATCGTTTGATGACTCAGAACAAAATAAGGCATGGGGAAGAACTCATGATATTGAAGAGACTATTTGTAGTGCTGAGAAATGGATAAATAACAAAGAAATTGAAGAGTTGCACGAAGAGTACGAATTTATTGATTGGTACAAAAGAAAAATTCAAGAAATAGAAAGTCAATTATTGACTCATCAATCAACCTTAAAAAAAACAGAAAAAAGATTAATCACTACCTGGGGCTCAGGGCTTTACGATTATAAAATCAGACATAAAAATCGTTCATGCAAATTGAGTGGATATGGAAAAACAGAGCCAATAAGTTTTGAGATGGAATGGGACGATTGTAGATTATTTGAAATTAGACAAAATGACTGCTCACTGTTGGCAGATGTCTTAAAGAAATGGTTAATTGATGAAATTGAGCCAACAAAATTAGAACGAGAATATGATTGGATTGAGGTTGGACAATTGGCGAAATATTATGAAATCGGAGAAGGATTAAAGGGGGAATTGATTGAGAGTTGGAATTCGATAGAAAAGTTTTATAAACAAATTCATAAAAATTTCGCTCCAAAAGTTCTTAGGCTAATCAAGGGATTAAGACAAAAAGGGTTTGATGAAAGATTAAGAGCAGGCCAATCTTTATATACATTCAAATTGTCACGGTCAAGAAGACATGGCTTGACTCAGGAACAAAACTTCATTGCTATAAGGTTTCGAATGGATAAAGACGAAATGATTGTAACTAATAAAGAGGGGCATGAACTACTTGTCAGTAAAATTGAAATTTCAGATGAATTTATAAAACTCTTTGAAGGTTTGACGAAAGAAGAAATAAATTAAGGGAGTTGGTAATAAATAACCTACTGCAACTCGTCATAAATTATTGACAAAAAA
>CAYUNA010000674.1:0-3049 GCA_964445895.1 uncultured Saprospiraceae bacterium
TTGCAAAATCATTTTTCATCCTCAAACTCCTCTTGTTTTAAATGCAAAGAAACTTTTGTTACACGGTATTTAGGAATGCGAAATAAATAACTTCACATTCTTGATAGGATATTTAGAAATCGACTAAACATGAAATTTACAAAACTTTATTTAGCAGCCTTCGCGGTCTGCCTGTTTGCTGCATTTACACCTCTCCATGCACAGTTATCTTTTTCACAAGAAGATGATTTACTATCTGGCAATTTTGGCGGATTAGATTGCGCTGTTGATATGAACGGTGACTTTCTGGATGATGTAGTTGTAGTAACCAGTAGCGGAATGACCATTCATTACCAGCAATTTGATGGTAGCTTTATTTCTCAGACTTTCAATATTGATATCGAATATGTACCAGATTGGAGCATCGCAGCGGGAGATTTGGACAATAATGGTTACAATGATGTCTTGTTAGGCAACGGAAATAGAGTAACCTTTTTGGTTGCCAATGCAGACGGTTCTGATTATTCACAAGAGGTACAGCCTGACTATATCTTTTCACAACGTTCTACTTTTTCAGATATTGATAATGATGGAAATTTGGATGCCTTCGTCTGCCATGATGTTGACCAAAGTCATCCTTTTCGAAGCGACGGAAATGGTAATATGGTGCTTGACCAATCATTAATTGAAACAACCGATAGACCTGGTAATTATGCCGCTATTTGGGTTGATTATGACAATGATTGGGACTCGGATTTGTACATTTCTAAATGTATCTTTGGATCAAACGACCCAACTGACATTAATCGGGTCAATCAAATGTATCGTAACAATGGCGACGGGACCTACACCGAAATTGCCGAAGATATCAACATGGCAGACAATGCGCAATCCTGGGCAACTGTATTTGAGGACTTTGACAACGATGGTGATTTTGATGGCTTCATGATTAATCATGATTTTTCCAATCGTTTTATGTTGAATGATGGAGCAGGCAATTTTACGGACATTATTGATGATGTCAATATTGCCAAAAATGACCTGGGAGCTTGGGAAGCCAGTGCTGCAGATTTTGATAATGATGGTTATGTGGATATTTTTTCAGAATTGGGTAAAGAAATTTATCTAAATAATGGAAACCTAACCTTTACAGGCATTGATATTCCAATTGATGATGGTGCTTTAGGCGATTTTAATAATGACGGTTTCATGGATATTTTGAAAGATGGAACGATTTGGATGAATGAAGGAAATGATAATAATTGGTTAAAAATCAATACTGTTGGGATTCAAAGTAATAAAAACGGTATCGGGGCACGAATTGAAATTTATGGAGTTTGGGGCGTACAAATTCGAGAAGTACGTGCTGGCGAAAGTTTCCGACCAATGAGTACCTTAAATACACACTTTGGTATTGGACAAGCAGAAGAAATAGAAATGGTCGTCGTTAAATGGCCATCTGGCTTGATGACCATGATTGAAAATCCAGATATCAACACAACTTTGACCCTTTCAGAAATTGATGCAGATTGCTTTGCTGATAATGTGACCGTAGAAGCGAATGGACCTACTCAAATTTGTCAAGGAGAAACGGTTGAAATCACTGCTCCAGAAGGCACAGAATTTCTTTGGTCAAATGGCGATACTACACAAAATATCACGGTTGCTGAACCAGGCAATTATAATGTGATTTTGACTCATGCAGATGAATGTGTTTCCTTCTCTAATAATGTTACGGTTACTTTTATTCAAGATATTGCCCCAGAGATTTCGGTAGCTGGTCAAACCCTATTTTGTGAGGGAAGTTCTGTCATCTTGACCGCTACAGAAAGTTTAGATTATACTTGGTCGAGCGGCGAAACAACACAAGCTATTGAAGTCACTGAATCAGGCGAATATACAGTTACTGCTTCAGGACAATGTGTAGATGATTTGGTTTCAGAAACAATTGAAGTGACTGTTTTGGACGCACCATTACCAGAGGTTGAAGATGTCACGACCAATAGCCAGGGGACGGCAACGATTACTGGAATGGGCGATAATTTAGTGTGGTATAACGAAGCTACGGGCGGCACTCCCCTCGCGACAGGTGACATATTTGAAACTGGCGTTTTGACGGAAGAGACCGTTTATTATGTAGAAAACGTGCAAGTTTATCCTGGCGATTTACAAGACGGAGGAAAACCAAATATGGACGGCGAAGGTGGCATTCCAGGTACTGGTTCGCCGATATATTTCGATGCCTATGAGCCATTTACTTTGTTGACAGTACTGGTTAGAGTACCTCAAGTGAATACAACTCCCGGTATCAGAACGGTACAATTAATAGATGAAAACGGAATAGTAATTTACTCTCAAGAATTCGATTTAGACTATGGCGACCATGTCTTGACCTTGGATTGGGAAATACCTGTGGGGACAAACTTAGGGCTTCGATGCTTAGAGAATAACCTTTTTAGAAATAATACTGGCGTTAGTTTCCCTTATCCAATTGGCGATGTTGGGCAATGTACTGGTACTAATTTCGGCGGAGGCTGGTACTACTATTTCTACGATTGGAAAATTCAAAAACAAGGTATTGAGTGTGTTTCTGACCGTGTGGAAGTAACTGTTTTCTTAACAGGAACAAATGAAGCAGAATTATTTTCTAACCTTGCTGTTTTTCCAAATCCTGCACAAGATGAATTGAATATCAATTTTTCCTTGCGCAATCAACAATCCTTAGATATTGAATTACTGGATGTTGTCGGTCGCGTGATTTGGACAGAAACGATGAATACAGCAACGGGCTCAACGCAGTTGTCGTTAGCAGATTTGAGCAGTGGTGTTTATATGTTGCAACTCAAAACAGAAGAAGGTGTCGTTGCCCGAAAAGTGATTAAAGAATAGTTTTTTATTTGCTTTCATGAAAAAGGTCTGTCAATGGTTTTCATTGACAGCCCCTTTTTTGTATTAGATTTTATTTCGAACTTCAAACACCTCACTCCCCCACTCCTTCGGCGCGGGGCGGTGGGGTGTTAAGGAACGCGAAGTAAATAACTTAACATTCTTGAGAGGATATTTTGCTCTC
>CAYUNA010000675.1:0-3038 GCA_964445895.1 uncultured Saprospiraceae bacterium
TTAGACAAATTTCAAAAATTAGACGGTTATTTTTAGGAGAAGTCGCAACAACGCTCTTCAATTCATAAATTCCACTATTTTTGCAAAAAAAAACTACATGGAAGAATTTTGCCGCATCAATCGCTGGGAAATGCTAAAAAAGCAATTGAAAAACCTCAAACCTAAGGAGTTTTTGGCAATGAAAAAGGCGCATCCAAAAGCCATTTTAATTGATTGCCGTGTACCAAAAGAATTCGAAACAGGCTACCTTAAAGGAGCACAAAATATGGATTACTTTGGAGAGGAATTTTATAACCAATTGGAGGATTTGGACAGCGACGCCATCTATTTAGTCTATTGCCGGTCGGGTCGCCGTAGTTTGCGGACGTGTATGTTGATGCAAAATTCAGGTTTTCAACAGGTGTATAATCTGGATGGTGGTTTGAAAGCATGGTTTGAAGAATTAGGGACGGAAGAAATGACGAATTAAGAGCATGTTTAAAATGTATTTAAAAGTTAATGGCTGGCAAACGAAAGATTTCCGCTTATTTGCAGCCGTTATTTTAGTAGACTTAAAACTGTGGAATGAAGGTCAATACCTTTAAAATATGGATTTCAACGATGTTGCTATTGGCGCATGGAATGGCTAATGCGCAATTCCCTGGCGGCAGTGGGATTGGTGGTGCGTTAAGTGGAGGCGGCAGTGCTTCCGGGTCGCAAAAACTGGTGCAAGACACCTCCGCAATTTATCATTTTTATGCAGAAAATCCGAATGTAGTCTATCCATATTTAGATAGTTTATTGACCGATTTTCAACAGTATGACCCAATTCGGCAGCAACGATGGGATTGGGCAAGTTTGGGCAATTTGGGTTCGGCAGCGTACCCGTTAGTCCAGACGCCACAGTTTCGGCAGGGCGTAGATATTGGGTTGCATCAGTATGATTTGTATCAAATACGAACGGAAGATGTAAAGTTTTACAAAATTCGGCAGACCTTTTCACAGGGCTATTTTTCGCAGGGTGCCAATCAAGGAAACGGTTATTTTAAAGTACGTTTTAGCCGCACATTTGCCAAGGGTTTGAACTTGTCCATCGAACATCAGCGCATCAATGATGATGGCTATTATGACAATGAAGGTGTTGATAATAAGACATTTGCGCTCGGACTTTGGTATCGAACGCAAGACGGTGCCTACGATGGCTTTTTCACATTTACTGCCAATAATATGGAAGTGCAGGACAATGGTGGCGAGCAGTTGCCGACTCAACTGGTACAGGATGCCGCTGGGAATATCTTCGAGATTCCTGATTATAAAGACGCTTTTTTATTGGAAGCCAACCTCAATGCAGCGAATACTCAGCACCTCAATCGAGAGTTTGCCTACACACAATATTTATATTTGAATGGTCGAAAAAAGAAAACGAGTCCACCGCCGGTTACTTCGGACAGTTTACTGTTGCAAAGGTATGATTCATTGGCTGCGTTGTCCGTTGACACCTTGAATTTAAATGATTCTCTGGCGATTGATTCCCTTGGAAACAATCTGGATACACTGCAAATTTTAAGTGATTCTTTAACAAGAAAAGCGTCCAAAACGGATACTCTTTCAACTAAAAAAGCGACCAATATAATTGATAAAAAAGGAGATAAAAAGAAGCCATCGACGGGCAGACCTGATTTGAATAATGGGACAAAAAAGAAACCATTAGGTGGAAAAAGGCAACCTTCAAGCGGACGACCACCTGTTTTTGCGCCGCCAACTCCCCCACCCGTTTCGGTTACGGATTTTACTAAAAAAAGAGCGTTTACCGTTTATCATCGACTGAAATATCAAAGAGAAGTTTATAAATTTTCAGACACCAACCCTGCCGCAGATTCGACTTATTATGGGGCATTACAGGTAGATAATCGTGGTTTGCGCTATTTTTTAGAGAGAAAAATGGTTGAAAATGTTTTTAAACTTCAAACCTTTAAACTCCGAAAAGACCAACAAAATACCCGTATTACCAGTCAAAAAGATTTGATTGAAGTTGGTTTGAAACATCAGGTTCATTTCATTGATCAAGATGGAATTGATACTTCTGCCATCCACAATATATACCTCACGGGTGCGATTGATTTTACACCAAGCGACCGTTTAAAAATCAGTACTTCAGCACATTTAGCATTGGGCGAACAGGCAGGAGATTATCGGTTGGCTGGACAGCTATTTTTTGATTTAAAACAGTTAGGTAATTTACAAGTGGAAGCCGTTAATCAGTTGTATGAGCCGACCTTTGTGCAACACCGTTTTTACAATACAGGACGAGAAGCATGGAACAACAACTTTGATAAAACACTGGAAACCAGCATTATAGGAACATACAACTTACCTAACCTTCAACTATCCGTCAACGGTGGTTATCATTTACTGACCAACTACGTTTATTTTGATACGTTATCGGCGCCGCAACAAACGAATGAATTAATTAGTATTTTTCAGTTAGGTTTTGAAAAGAATTTCACCTTCGGCCCCGTTCATTTAGACAATCAATTGGTTTATCAAAAATCAACTTCTGACCGGGTGCGCCTTCCTGAATTGTATTTTAAAAATAGTCTCTACATTGAAGGCAAAGTTTTCAAAAAAGCCATGCTTGCTCGCATCGGTGCTGACTTGCGGATGTGGACAGCATACCGACCTTACACTTACCAACCGCTGACCGGACAATTTCATTTACAAGATGCTAACAATACTGGTTTTACGCCGTTGTTAGATGCGTTTTTCATATTTAAATTAACGCGTTTTCGCTTCTTTTTTAAAGTCGAAAATATTCTATCAAGTTTTCAAAAGACCTATTATTCACAAACCTCGGATTATCTCCTACCGTTTGGGTTTAATAAAAATGGTGGGATGCGATTAGGCATTTCTTGGCGTTTTGTGGATTAGTCAGGTGATTTTTTTACAACCTTCAATATTTTTTATTGGAGGACTTTATTTTAAATTAATTTAGAATTTAATTTCCCTCTTAGTTCTACTTTGGCACTTTAGAATTTGGTTTTGTTCCTTAGCTATCTTCT
>CAYUNA010000676.1:0-3026 GCA_964445895.1 uncultured Saprospiraceae bacterium
TTTCATCCAAAAAAAATCAATTTACACACTAAAAACCATCACCTTTGTCGTTCATACGATTCTACTGCTGTAATTACAAATTCTAAACAAGCCTGGATTATCAAAGGATTGCCTCAATGCACATACTGCATTTTGGTCTAAAATCTTATTCTTCACTCTTCAAAACGTGGACTAAAATCCTGTTTTGGAAAACGGAAAATGGAACGTTGGCTACCCGTCTGCCATCAACCGTTGACCGTCAACCGTCTACATTCATGAAAAAATTCTTTCTTTTTTGCGCAGGAATCGACCCAACTATTTTAGCCAAATGCCCTTCCGATGAAAATAAATATATCGGGATTGGAGCGACTGTTTTGTTTACTGGAATTTTAGCTTTTTTCTCGGCAGGATATGCGTTATATACTGTTTTCGATAGTTGGTTTTTTGCGGTCGTTTTTGGATTGGTCTGGGGAGCGATGATATTTAATTTGGATCGTTATATTGTATCGAGTATGAAAAAGCAAGGGAGTTGGTTTAGTGATTTTACGATAGCCATTCCGCGTTTATTAATGGCGGTTTTGTTGGCATTGGTCATTTCAAAACCTCTGGAATTAAAGATTTTTGAAAAGGAAATTAACGCAGAATTGTTGCAAATGGAACAAGAAGTATTTAAAAATCAGGAAGATTTAGTAAAGTCGCGATATGATTCACAAATAACTGATTATCAATCAGATATTGTAGTATTGAAAGGGGAGATTGCGGTTAAAACGCAAGAAAGAGATACGCTCGAACGTATGGCTATTCAGGAAGCGGATGGTACGGGTGGTAGTGGAAAGCACAATCTTGGACCGATATATCGAACTAAAAAAGCTGCCGCTGACAACGCTCAATCGGAGTTGGATAACTTGCTGGCAATGAATCTTCCGTTGATAGCCGAAAAAGAAAAATCTATCAACGAATTGACGGCAAAAGTAAGCGATGAAATCACGAATTTAGACCGTGAAAAATATGGAGGTATGGCCGCTCGCATGGAAGCACTTGACCGTTTGGGGCAAAACAGCAAAGCGATTTATTTAGCTAATATTTTTATTATGTTGCTCTTTATTTCAATTGAAACTGCACCTATTTTTGTGAAATTAATTTCCTCTCGAAGTCCCTACGATTACCTATTGGACGAGCATGAACATATTTTTAAAATGAGTCACTTAGAAAAAACGACGCTGTTAGAAAATGCGGTTACGGAAAAAGTAACCTTCGATTCTCAAATTGCTCAACACCGAACGAATGCCCGAATTGATGCCGAAAAAGACCTGGTCGATCATGCGATAAAAGAAAAAGTGGAGGAGTTGAAAAAAGGTGCGTTGGATTGGAAGACAGCATTAGCAGGGCGTAGCTTGTTGGAGTCTTGATAAATTATAGGGGGATTCGAATAAGGTTGCTATATTTGCGCTAAAAATTGCGATTAATGAACACTGTGTAATTCGCAACTCGTAACCCGTATGCTTTTCAATTCACTAGATTTTGCCATCTTCTTACCAATCGTTTTTGTCCTTTATTGGGTGATGAAGCAGCATTTTCGGCTGCAAAATTTACTAATTGTCGCGGCGAGTTACGTATTTTATGGCTGGTGGGATGCTCGATTTTTGGGATTGATTTTATTGAGTACGGTAGTTGATTTTTTTATTGGTCGTCAATTGGGCATAGAAAATCAGGAACAAAAACGAAAAATACTGCTCTGGACAAGCGTTTTCGTGAATCTGGGATTACTTGGATTTTTCAAATATTTCAACTTCTTTTTAGAAAATTTCACGGCTGCTTTTTCGTTTTTTGGCGTTGATTTTAGCGTGCAATCTTTGCAAATAATCTTACCTGTTGGTATTAGTTTTTATACCTTTCAAACGCTAAGTTATACCATTGATATTTATAAAAAAAGACTACAACCAACGCAAGATTTTATAGAATTTGCCGCGTTTGTGAGTTTTTTCCCGCAGTTGGTGGCAGGGCCGATTGAAAGGGCAAAGCACCTCTTGCCACAATTTCAACAAAAGCGTACATTTCAATACCATCAGGCGGTAGATGGTTTGCGGCAAATGCTTTGGGGACTTTTCAAAAAAGTGGTTATTGCAGACAACTGCGCGGAATTTGCGAATCAAATTTTTAATAACGCTGACAACTATTCGGGCAGTACATTGGCATTGGGGGCGTTCTTTTTTACCTTTCAAATCTATGGAGACTTCTCTGGCTACTCCGATATTGCGATTGGTACAGCGCGATTATTTGGCTTTGATTTAAAGCAAAATTTCGCTTTTCCTTATTTTTCTCGCAACATTGCAGAGTTTTGGCGGAGGTGGCACATTTCCTTATCGACGTGGTTTCGCGACTATTTGTACATTCCGTTGGGTGGTAGTCGCGGTGGCGTTTGGATGAAAATTAGAAATACTTTCGCCATTTTCTTAATCAGCGGTTTTTGGCACGGTGCCAACTGGACATTTATGGTTTGGGGAGCACTAAATGCTTTGTATTTTCTACCGTTGCTATTGACGAATAATAATCGCAATTATCTGGAAATTGTCGCAAAAGACCATGTTTTGCCAACGTTAAAAGAGACTATTCAAATCCTATTTACTTTTGGATTAACCATGTGTACCTGGGTGTTTTTTAGAGCAGAAAATCTGACGCAAGCTGTAAATTATATAAAAAATATGTTTACAAAAACGCTATTTTCTCTACCAGAAATGTGGAGTGAAGAAGCGGTAAAAATGGCGTTAATTTTAGTGTTATTTTTTATCATTATTGAATGGATTGGCAGAAATGGTGCGTATGGAATTGAAAAAATAGGGGAGCGCTCTCCAAGAATTATTCGCTGGTTATTTTACTCCTTTGTGATTTTCTTGATTGGTATGTATGCGCAAACAGAAGAAATGCCGTTTATTTATTTTCAGTTTTAGGGGGGATAAATTTGGACTTTGGTTGAAAGTCTTTAGTAGTACATGATATTATATAAAACCCGATTTTAAATACATTTGAAGGGTTTTCTCATAAAAAAA
>CAYUNA010000677.1:0-3022 GCA_964445895.1 uncultured Saprospiraceae bacterium
GTGTCACTTGAGGTAGTAAATGGCACTCTTTTTAAGGTGATAAATGGCACGATTTGCCAAAAAGCTGTGCTTCTATGGTGATAGCGACCGTTAAGTACATAGCTTAAAAAAGCTAATAAGGTACATGTAACAGCATGAAAATATTATGGTGATAGGCAGTTAATAGCCTTAAAGCCATAATTTCCTAAAAGTGCCAATTATCGGCTAAGTTTTCGTGCCAATTATTACCTAAAGTGACACCCAAATGGTACAAATATTTTGATAAAAATGTATCGTACGTTACAAAATAATTTCCATTAAAAAACTGACTGCTCCGAAGAACAGCCAGTTTTTTAATCATTTTTTCGACTACCCACTATATGGGTCTCCATCAATATAGCGACCAAAAGGTCAAGTTCATCTGGACTTGATAAGATTTAAAGCGAAAAATTGGTAAAATGAACCATTTTGAATAACTCTTATAAGATGTTTAAGTTACCATTATAAACAAGCAAAAAAGGTCGTTAAGACTAATGCTATTCTGTGTCTTTCAATGCAAAACACATATAAATATCAATCATGTTTTACCTTTTGGTCGCTATATTGATAGACACCCATATTGAATTCCTCGGTCAGAATGATGCATCAATGGCAGCGTTCCAGTGTACTGCTCCAATGCCATATTTAGTGCTTCTATTGGGTTTTTCATAGGTAAAACTCTTTAGTTCTGCCCATTCCAATTGCTTTTTCAATTCCTTGTTTTGCTGCTCTAATTCTTTGATTTTGTTTTTCAATGACTGATTTTCTGACTTCATATTGATATATTTTAGTTGTGAAAAATAAGGTTGCTCGAAATGATGATTATACCATCGACGGCTCCGCCACAGCAAGTTACGACTCATTCCGTATTGCTGCCGAATTTCTTGCTCGGTTTTTAATCCGGCTAACCAGTATTGTATAATTTTCTTTCGTACAGGAACGCTTATTTTGCGTTGACACCCAAATCTACTAAGGTGGTTTAATCTGCTGATTTTCATATAATTACAGTTGTCGTGTCAACTGTAATCAGGCTAATTAAAAAATGCTTTATTTTTATATTATGTTAAGTATTTTAAGTTTCATGCGCGGCCTCCTCTTTTGGATGGTGGCAAAAAGAGAGTTCGGTTGCGCCGCATCGAGGGCAACTGGTGTCCACCGTTTTTAGCTGCACAAGTCTGGGCGCGGTGGCTTGTGGTATTTGATGCCTGATTTTTTTCCAATGTTGTTTGGTGATGTGGTGCGCGGATTCTGGGCCGGTGGCAGTGAGTTCGAGGATGAGGTATTGGCTTGCGCCAATGTCGGGCTGGTAGAAACGGATTGTTGCTTGGTAGGTCATGATGTTTGCTTTAGAGATTTTATAGATAGTGAGTTTTGGCTTTTTTGGTGGGACTAAGGTAGGGATAATGGGTGGGAAATGCAAAGAATCGGAATGTGTACATTCATTTTCGATATCGCATTATGCAAAATGTCTTAATCCTTCTTATGGTTGGAATACCATAGAATTTAGTGGTCTTGCTGCCATTGATTTGGAAGACAAAACAGCCCTGCATTTAGAAGCCGTTCAAACCTTACGTGATTCAGAAAATGAATCTCTTTTAGCCTATTACGCTCGTCAAATTACAAGTCGGTCAGAAAAGCTAAAAAAGATTTCTTCTCTAATCGCTGCCGATGCTTTTTTTGCTCGTGAGCCATTCGTTACTGCTTTGGTTGAACAAGACTTTCATCTGGTCACCCGATTACGCAAGGATTTATTCATGCGCTATTTGTACCACGGACCAAAACGCAAAGGCAGAGGAAGACCCAAACAATACGATGGACGCATCGACCCTAAAAACCTTAGACACGACCAGTTTTCTGTTTGCGCCGAGTCAGAAGACGGCTCTTGGATTGCTTATGAAGCAATTGTCAATATCCGTTCGTGGAAACGTCGTGTTCGATTAGTTGTAGAGCATGCTTTAGATGAAAATGGTAATATTAAAAGCTATAAACTCTACGCTTGTACGGATACAGAAATGACTGGAGCGCAAGTCAAAAGAGCATACAATTACAGATTTCAAATCGAATTTTTGTATCGTGATGCCAAACAGTTTGCAGGATTAAATCATTGTCAGGCAAGAACAAAAGAAAAACTTCATTTTCATTTGAATACTGCCCTGACGGTCGTCTCTTTGGCGAAAGTAGCTTTTCATTTGACTATCCCTTTGGAACAACGAAAAGCCTTTTCAATGGCAGACATCAAAAACACACATGCCAATGAATTATTCTTCAATCGAATTATTTCGTTAAGGCAATCGCAAGAAACTAAGCTGCGAGGACCTTTACCAGATAATCCGTATCCCAACCTGCTTTTTTACGTTTAGCCTTAATGCCTCGTTTACATGAGTGTTCATTTTTTAATTTGTTCAAAGCAATATGTCTGGTAATGGCAAAATTTTCATCCGCATGTCCTTTTCTAACCCTTGAATCATCCTCTCTAAAAGCCACATCAAGTACCCAATGAACTTTAGTTTCAATTCCCCAATGTGATTGAACGCCCCAGTTAATGCGCTTTGCATCTTGTTCCAAATTGGTGATATAAAAACGTTTTTGATACATCTGTTCCCCTTTTTTCTTGCCATTTTTAAAAGTAACATACGACTCAATCATTACAATTGTTTGGAGTTTATCCCATTTTGCTAATTCATTTGGAGATAGATAGTCCTTTGCAGCTACTGTATAGCATAATCGTTCTTCTATACGCCCATGGTCTGCTTGAATATTTTTACTAAAGGTTCCGCTATCAATCGCTTTTTGTTTAGCTCCAAATTTATCAAAAGCCTCTTCTACTTCGTCCTTCAAATTTCCTTGGTTGCCTTTCAAGGCTAATAAATAATCAGCTTGTTTCGCTATTATCTTTGTCGCAATTTCTTTTTGTGTACCCATTGCATCAATTGTTATTAAACTCCCTACAATATTCACGTTTCGCTCAAATTATCAGGCAAAAAAACAATTTGCTCTAATTTGA
>CAYUNA010000678.1:0-3021 GCA_964445895.1 uncultured Saprospiraceae bacterium
TTGCTTGGATTTTCCTGCTCCGCAGCTGATAATATTTTTTATGAGAAAACCCTTTTTCAAGGTCAAAATTCAATTTAAAATAGTTTGGAAAACCATGTCTGAATTTCTTACAATTCCTTCGCTATTTCTATTAAACTCTTCAACTCTTGTCGATGCTCATAAGGGTCGTAAGTATCCGCATTGTCTACCCAATTTATCAGATTTTCCCATGTAATCGTTCCTTTATACGGAGAATCGCGTAGCAACATACCAAAGCCAGAAAGTGCTGCGGCGATACGCATATTTTCCGATGAATTTGAAAAAGCAGCGACGGTACTGCTGACATTTAAACTCAACTGCTCACTTACGTCTGCATCTGGTTTTTTATAGCGAAAATCAACACTGACCGGTGATTCTATACTCGCCAATAATGTTGGCTGAATTTGGTAAATCGCAGTAATACTTTGATTCGCACCAATCTCTCCCGCATCCTTTGTATCGTCCTCAAAATCAGGATTACTCAGCAGCCGATTTTCATAACCTATCAAGCGGTAGGCTTTCACGTAATTTGGATTAAATTCCAATTGCACTTTTACATCCTTGGCTACCGTATGAAACTTCCCGACCTCTTCCTTAAATACTTTATTGGCCTGGTCTAAATTGTCTAAATATTCATAAGTCCCGTTGCCATTATTGGCCAATTGCTCCATTTTACCATCTTGATAATTGCCAGTACCAACCCCCAAAACAGTTAGAAAAATACCCGTTTCTCGCTTTTGTTCAATCAATTCTATCAGCTCCTCCTGACTTGAAACACCAACGTTAAAATCACCATCTGTCCCCAACAAGACTCTGTTGTTGCCACCGTCTATGAAGTTACTTTCCGCAATCTCATAAGCTGTATTGATGCCCTCTGCACCTGCCGTTCCGCCACCCGACCCGAGCGACTCAATAGCTGCCTTTATGGTTGATTTTTCTGCCCCCGAAGTCGAAGGCAAAACGACTGCCGACGAGCCCGCATAAGTCACAATCGCCACTCGGTCATCTGCTTCCAAATCATCTGTAAACTGGATAAAAGCGTCTTTTAATAAGCCCAATTTATTGTCCGCCCCCATCGAACCACTCGCGTCAATTAAAAAAACAAAATTCGTCGCAGGCAAATCTTTCGGTAAGATTTTCTTTCCCTGAATGCCTATTCGTAATAGCTGATGCCCTTGCGTCCAGGGACATTCCGCCATTTCTCCATTGAGTGCAATCGGATGTTCTCCCATTGGTGCGGCATAATCCATCGGAAAATAATTAATAAATTCTTCGGTTCGAACCGCGTCTTTTGGAGGTAAAGATTGATGTGTCAAAAACCGTCGAGTATTGGCATAAGAACCACCGTCTGCATCTATCGAAAAAGTAGATTGGTTTTCTTCATTGGTAAAAATCCAGGGGTTTTCCTCGATTTCGTTATATCCTTCTCCTGATGCGGGATTGTAAGCCCCACCGGGTGCGTTTTCATTACTCAAACTAGAATCAGCAAAAGTTCCTTCCACTCGGGAGGAATCAAAATCCTGTGATTTTGAGCAGGAAACTATTACTAAAAGTGAGCTAAAAACAACGAATAGCGTAACTGATTTAAAAAGCGTATTAACGTTCATTTTAATAATTTTTTTTTGTGACTTTAAAGAATACATTAGGCAAGACGGCACAAGTTAGCAAAAGGGTTTGGTTTGGTTTGAAATATCTGGCAGTATGTCAAATGTAAAGTTGTCAAGTAGCCAGTTTTTGTCCGCATTACGAGGAAGATTCTCTCAAACGAGGCTATATAATAGGGCAATTTTTCTCGTTAAGAGGAAAATTAAATTCTAAAGATGGAGCAAAAACTGGATTTTTAGAAAAAATCCAGTTTTTGCTCCGTCTAAAAAAAAGAACTCCGTGGTGCGTGCGGACAGAAGCTAGCTATAGAACAACACTACATCCAATCGCTAATTTAACTAAGATATGTTCGAATCTAAAGGCGACACGTAAGTAGGATATTCATCCTCAAACTCCCTTTGCTATTCAGACCAAATGAATTTATTTAGATCCGAAATTGCTCTTTGCACCGCATTTAATTTCATATAGAAATATTCAGAAATTTTAAAAGGAGTAAAAAAAATCATCAAAGTAATCTAAAATGTTTTTATTACAAAATAATTTGTTTTTCTCATGCAAACAGTTTACATTTGTAAAAATTTGATACTCAATGAAAAAGCAACATTCTAATCGAAAACACAACTTTCCCGATGCAGACCTTTATTTACAAAGTACAGAACGTATTCGATATGCTCATCGAGACATAGCTTACTTTAAAACGTATGGTTATGACCTCGAACGTTTGAAAAAATTTAAGGGCATGTGTGACCGTTTTCGAGACTTGCCAGCAGATGATGAATTGGTGGGTGACCAAATGATTTTGACCGAAAAGAAGTTTAAAGCTGCTGAAAAATTAAAGGGTGCGATTCGTAGTTTGATGACGCGAGTGGGCATGAAATACAGCAATCGAACAGGGCGTTACCGCAAATTTGGAACAGCAAAAATGGGCGATATGACTGATGCACAATTGGTCTTTTGCGGTCGTCGAGTCGTTAGAGTGGCACGGCAACAGATGGATTTTATTGCAGAAGCCGGCGTGAATGAATCGGTTTTGACAAGAATAACAGAGTCTGTGCAAGAGTTTGAACGTGCTGTCAATTTGCAACATGACAAAGTAGCTGACCGAGATATTTCAGTAGAACGGCGGGTTGAAAATGGTAATAAAATTTACGATGAATTGATTACCCTTTGTAATATTGGTAAAGATGTTTGGGGTGAAAAAGACCCCACGAAATACGAAAATTATTGCATCTACGAATCCAATAATGACCAGAAAAAGAAGCGGAAAGCAAGATTGGCGATGGATAAAAAAGTGGCAAAAATAGAGGAGGAATATAAAGAGAAGGTGAAGAAGGAGGATTAATTACAGTGTGACAAAAGTTTCTTTGGTTTTTAAGGAGGGAGAAAATTGCAAATTTT
>CAYUNA010000679.1:0-3018 GCA_964445895.1 uncultured Saprospiraceae bacterium
TCAAGAATGTCAATTTATTTATTTCGCGTTCCTTAGTGCTTCAAATCTTAACTGTCAATTAATTTAGGATTTGAAACATTAGTGACTTTTTTATATTATCATTGTCCAAACAATTGTGAGTCCATTTTTGTTTCTTCTATAGATTATGGCGTGAAATATGTATTTATAATTAAGGAAGCGAAGTATGTTAACGGACTCTTGATTCTAAGTTAACAACTCATTAACCGTCGTAATCTTGAAATTACTTTTAAATATCCTAAAGAATCCATACTTTTGCTTCATATTCTAACATGAACTAAAACTTTAAAAATCATTTTTATGAAAAAGATATTATTTCTAGCCGTATTTGCTCTTTTTGCAACGATTTCTTTCGCTCAAGAAGGCGGAGTAACTATGGAAACTGCTCCAGCTCAAGCGACAACTGCTGCCGGTCCAGTGATGACTTTCCAGTCTACTGAGATTGATTATGGTACAATTGAGCAACATGCTGATCCATTACGCGTATTCCACTTCTCTAACACAGGGACAGAGCCGTTGGTCATCAAGCATGCAAAAGGAAGCTGTGGATGTACAGTGCCAAGTTATCCAAAAGAGCCAATCCTTCCAGGTGAGGCAGCAGTGATTGAAGTTCGATACGATACGAAGCGAATCGGACCATTCACAAAATCGGTTACCTTGACAACGAATGAGGCTTCTGAAACGCACAAATTGCGTATCAAAGGAAAAGTTGAGCCAAAACCAGCTGAGCCAGATGCAATTCCTGCAAGTAGCGCGGGTTTCGGTGACGGAAAATAATAAATGACTCATAGAGTCTGAATATAAAAGTGCTAAGTCCATTTGTTGGGCTTAGCACTTTTTTATTTGATTTATTGAAGATTTCTAAAAGGAGTTTGAGGAAAAAAGAAAATCGTGGTGCGGACGGATAGAGAAAGGTTAGAGAACTGAAGTTTGTTTAATTCGCGTTTCTAAGAGGGAAATTAAATTCTAAAGACGGAGCAAAAACCATATTTTTCTTAAAAAAATATGGTTTTTGCTCCGTCTAAAAAAGAATACTTCAGGGTGCGTTCGGCCAGATAAGCTTTTGATATATCCCCAAAACATTTAAGCCGCGCCTAATTTGTTGTCTTCCTAGAACATTTTCTGCTCAACATGCTCTAAAAATTCATGTGCATACCGCAGGTACTTAATACAATCCTTTATTCAAAACAACTTCAACCCGTCGATTTTCCGCTCTTCCAGCTGCCGTTTCATTTGTTGAAATAGGATTAGATTCTCCAAAACCCTGATAGGTCATTTGATTAGTATTCACTCCTCTTTTGAGCAAATAATCAAAGCATGCTTTCGCTCGTTTTTCTGATAATTGTTGGTTTAAATAGTCATTTCCGACATTATCAGTATAGCCAGCAATTGATAAGTTATAGTCAGGGAAATTTGGGAGTTGTGCGGCGATATTATCCAAATTGCGTTTGTCTTCATTAGTCAAAATATTACTCGCAGTTGCAAAACGAATCACTGCGAAGGTAGGAATCACCGTTGACGGAGTAGAGGATGAAGGATTGTTGAAAACAGGAGTTGTTTCTACAATCTCAGTTTCTATGGTTTCAGAAATAACCTCCTCAACAATCTTGGTTTCGCCCATTTCTAAAGCAGAATTTTGTAAGTCTTTAATAACCGATTCTTTGACTTCAACCGTTTCTGTTTCTGTAACAATTTCTGCAATTTCAATTTCCTCACCTTCAGGGCAACCCTTAAATTTTAAAAGTCCCGCCACCTCCGGACATTTATCTTCTGAATCCATCACTCCATCCAGGTCTGTGTCTGGACACCCTTTAAACTCCACTAATCCAGGGGTATTTGGACATGCATCATTTTTATCAATCACGTTGTCCCAATCCGCATCTGGGCAGCCCTGCAAACGGCGCATTCCTTTGGTATTTGGACAATTATCTTCAGTATCTGCAACACCGTCCAAATCACTGTCAGGGCAACCATTTAGCGCCTTTGCACCCGCAATCAACGGACAATTATCATCTCGGTCTTGCACACCATCTGCATCCGTATCAGGACAACCCCGAAACTGCCTTTCACCTGCCACTCCAGGGCATTTATCTTTCGCATCTACAACTCCATCTCCATCCGCATCGTCACTCGCAAATCGGTAGCTAATATTTAAACCCCCAAAGGCATACCAGTCGTTTTTATCAGCGTTACCCGAAGCACTCACCCCATCCAGCAAGTCGCCAAATGTCGGGCGAAAACCAAACTCCAATCCTACAAATGACCGCTGACTTAAGTCAAATTTTACACCGCCACCAACTGGGATGGCTATTCTAAAACTGGAAGAATTTTCTTGATCTTCCAACACCAGTGGATTATCTTTTTTGTCGTCATAAAAGGTTTCTGGTTTACCGAATGCACCTGCAATTCCAGCAAAGAAATAGGGGGAAATCGTTTTTTTAAAACTGGCAATTCTTTGATAACGACGTTTGCCACGTAAATCCCATTGTGCTAAAAATGATAATTCTGTTAAAGGGGTTTCATGACTAAATCCTCTGTCACGATGCCCTTCAAGTTTAGAATCCAAATCATTAGCTTTTAGTTTAGTATGGAAAATATTGGCACGAATTGCCCAGTTTGGATTTAAATTTCTAAAAACAGAAGCACCATATGCTGGCTGACTCGAACCGGTTGCGATATTCACATCTTCGGTTAAATCGCCATAAATCAAACCAATTCCAAAAAATGCTCCTGCTTCCCAATCAGGAAAAAGTTGGATAGGTTTTTTGGATGTAGGATTAGACTGAGATTGACCAATAAATGGAAAAAAAAGAAGAGAAATCAAAACGAGTGAACTTAGCTGTAGTCCCTCTTTTAATAGATTACTTGTATGTTTCATAGGAAATTATATATCGAAAAAATAACACATTAAAAAGGATTCAAATATATGACGTTTTTAATTAATATCAAACTTTTTATATTTAAAAATGAAATATTTGTTTTTGAAAACAAGGATGGGCG
>CAYUNA010000680.1:0-1370 GCA_964445895.1 uncultured Saprospiraceae bacterium
GGCATATAGGGGATTGTTCTGATTATTTGAATCAAAGCTATGCAACACATTTTGTTCGATGGTAAAATTAACGCGCCAATTGGTTTGTCCAAATAAACAAACAGGAAGGCAAATCAATGTGAAAATCAGGCTTTTCATATTAGTAATTTTTTATTTTTTAAGAGAATTTTTTTTCTTGAAAAATAGGGTTTAAGAGTATGTGTAGTTTTTATATAAACTGAAAGCAAATATGTTCTTAGGTGATAAAAACAGCGTCAGTTGGTATTTTCATTATCATTTAGTCAGACGGTTGCAATTTTATAAATGGTTGGGATATGGGTCGGATTTTTAAAAAATCGCAAATTTTATCGGAAATACAGGTTGCAATAAAGCCCCTTTTTTATTTTTGTCAAAAATTCAAACATGCGACTATCCATAAAATACCTGCTACTTTTCACCTTAATTTTCATTACCTTTGCCTGCCATCAACGAAAATTAATTAATACCATGCCGACAAATACTAAAACCGATTTTAACTGGCAAGGCCACCGAGGGGCGCGTGGTTTGCTACCTGAAAATACGATTCCTGCCTTCATTAAAGCCTTAGACTTTCCCATCCAAACGCTGGAATGTGATGTTGCTATTTCAGAAAATGGTCTGGTGATTATCTCTCACGAACCTTACTTTTCTGCGGAAATTTCAACTAAACCCGATGGGACATTTGTCGATGAAGAAGAAGCGAAGGAACTGCGATTATATGAGATGACTTACGAGGAAATTAAGGAATACGATGTCGGTTCGCGAGTGCATCCGCGCTTTCCTGATCAGCAACAAATGTCGGTTTACAAACCCTCATTGGGAGAAGCGGTTAGGGAAATTCAAGCATTTTGTGCAATTACAAAAAAGCCGCAACCTCACTGGAATATTGAAATAAAAAGTCACCCTGAAATGGATGGTATTTATACGCCAACACCTGAAGTTTTTGTGGACGTTTTAGTTGATGAATTGAAAAAATACGGGATTTATCAGCTTACCAATTTGCAATCTTTTGATATTCGAGTATTGAAAGTTTTACATGAAAAGTATCCTGATATGCCGTTGGCACTTTTGGTTGAAAATGAAGAAGGGCATGAAAAAAACTTAGCAAAATTAGACTTTATTCCAGAAATTTATAGCTGCTACTATAAGTTTTTAACCAAAGAAATTGTCGAAGATTTGCATCAAAAAGGCATGAAAGTGATTCCGTGGACAGTGAATACGAGAGCAGAAATGGATGCCCTAATTGAAATGGGTGTAGATGGGATTATTACAGATTATCCGAATTTAATTTAATTTGTCATTCCGACCCTTCCCCTTTGTCATTCCGACCTTTCTTCTTTGTCATTCCGACC
>CAYUNA010000680.1:1470-3018 GCA_964445895.1 uncultured Saprospiraceae bacterium
CTTTGTCATTCCGACCTTTCTTCTTTGTCATTCCGACCGAAGTGGAGGAATCTGAATACCACAAATCCAGCTTCCTCCCCTTCAATCTAAATAACAAGCATCCCTACACCGCCCGAATAATATCATACTGCGTTAACACATGATACCGTGCCGACTTATCTTTTGTCAAAACGGCGGTGAATTTTTTATCAATAAAACGATTCAATTTTGAAAACGGCAAATCGCCTTCCACCATTGGAAAAGGTTTGTCCATAATCGTTTCGACGGCTTTTTCTGTATTGTTCATTGGATTTTCCAAAAGTGCTGTCAATACTGCACTTTCCGTTAACGAACCGACCACTTCGCCATCACTCATCACTGGAACTTGCGATAAATCCATATCTTTCATCATTTGAAAAGCAGTACGAATGGTTTCGCCTTTTTCGACGGAATAAAAGGTCTTGTCATCCTTCATGGCTACCAAATCTTTGACCGTCAATTCGCCATCCAAAAAGCCACGTTCGCGCATCCAATCATCGTTGTATAACTTGCCCACATAGCGGCTACCGTGATCATGAAAAATGACGACAACGACATCATCCTTCGTCAATCTATCCTTCAATTGCACCAAACCAGCGACTGCCGAACCACAAGAATAACCCAACATAATGCCTTCTTCCCGTGCCAATCGACGTGCCATCACCGCACCATCTTTATCGGTTACTTTTTCAAAGTAGTCAATCAAATCGAAGTCCACATTTTTAGGTAAAATATCCTCACCAATGCCCTCAGTAATGTATGGATAAATTTCTTTTTCATCAAATTCGCCCGTCTCGTGGTATTTTTTAAAAACAGAACCGTAAGTGTCTACCCCCCAAATTTTGATATTTGGATTTTTCTCTTTTAAAAATTTTGCTGTCCCAGAAATCGTTCCCCCAGTACCAACACCGACGATGAGGTGCGTAATTTTGCCGTCTGTCTGATCCCAAATTTCTGGACCTGTACTTTCATAATGTGCCTGTCTGTTAGACAAATTATCATATTGATTACACCAAAAAGAATTGGGAATTTCTTTGCTCAATCGTTCAGCCACTGAGTAGTAAGAACGCGGGTCATCTGGCGTCACATTGGTTGGACAAACAATCACTTCCGAACCCACTGCTCGCAACATATCAAACTTTTCTTTAGATTGTTTGTCGCTGGTAGTGAAGATACTACGGTAACCTTTGACCGCTGCCGCCAAAGCCAATCCCATGCCAGTATTACCCGAAGTACATTCGATAATCGTACCGCCAGGTTTGATGTCCCCTCGCTTTTCTGCATCTTCAAGCATCTTTAGTGCCATTCGGTCTTTGATAGAATGACCAGGATTGAAGGTCTCTACTTTCCCTAAAACCAATGCGGGTACATCTTCAACAACCTTATTTAATTTCACCATTGGCGTATTGCCAATCGTTTCCAGAATATTATTGTAGTACTTCATTTTTTACTGAATATAATTTTGTAAAATTGGGTAAGTGCTTGGACAGAAATAACTTATACAATTTATGACGGCATCTTTTTGGATTT
>CAYUNA010000681.1:0-3015 GCA_964445895.1 uncultured Saprospiraceae bacterium
AATATATCTATATTTGGATTAGTCACTTGTTTTTATTAGAAATGGGTCATTTAAGGGGATATACCAAAATAAACATTTTTGTTGATTATTATATATGTTTAATTTTTAATTGACTGATTGTTAGTTTTTTATAAAAATGATTTACTGGGTTGATAAGTGGAATAGTAAGGGGCCTGTTGATGTCTACAAGTTGGCGGTCATTAAAAAGAAAAAAATGAATCTTCCATATCATCTAAATGAGTACAAACCCAAAATTGATTCTTTGGGCAATCAAGCAAAATCAATTTTGGATTTTTGTGTTTCAAATCGAGAGATTGAAAAATTCATCGGAAGAATAAATAAAGAGGAAAAATTAGAAAAAGAGTCAATTCGAATTTTGAAGAAAGCAATTTTTGCAGACTATGAGAGTACAATTTATACCTTCAATTGGACAAAAGAACAAGAACTAAAATTATGGGAAATAATAAATTCAAAATGTGTAGAAGAAGATAAAGTCTATTTTACATTGGCAAGAATTCAAAGTTCAAATAAATCAGCTTACGAATTAAAAGAATTATATTTCAAATCATTTGACCAACATTTAGACTATATTTTTTCATTAGATGATAAAACGAAAGAACAGTTTTACAAAAATAAAGAAACTCGATATGAATTTCTAAAATACGAATTTAGAGCTCGAATTACTCAATGGGAAGATTTTGAAGACAATTGGAATGAAGAAAAAGATTACTGGAAAAAAAGGTTTGTAAATGATGAAAAGGCGATGGAAATTATCGACGAAGAATTGAATAAAAAAAGAAAAACTACCGACAACCGAGTAGGGAACGGTGAGCCCAAGTGACCCACCGCAGCCGGCTCACACCACCGTGCGTAGGGTTCTCGTACCCTGATGGCACTAAGTCTAATTGATATACATTAAATAACTGAACAAACCCAAAATCAACCATCAAACAACAGATTGCTCGTTAGCATTTATAAATGCGACACGTGCTCACGCCAAATCTGACTTTTTGTATATTAGAATAAGTTGTAGCTTACGACACGTATTTTCACAAATCTGAAGATTTGGTGTAAATACGTATCGCATCTAAAGATGCTAACGAGCAGATTCGTTCTTTAACTTAATAAGGTGGGAAACATGGAGCGAACAGGGTAAAATATTTTGTTTCCCGATAAAAAAACACCACCATTACAAAATATTTATCCGCAGCCAAAAATCCGTAGCCGAAAGACAAAATACTATGATTAATACACAACACAAATCAGATTTACCCAAAGCCCAAATCAGCAGACTAACGCATCGTGGTGCGGAACACATTCGAGTAGAAATAAAAAATGTGGGATCTGCAAAAAATTTAATCAAACAGATAGCAGGACGAAAGTGGAGTCAGACGCATCGCTGTTGGTATATTCCCTATTCTAAAGCTGCTTTTAAGGAATTGAAAACGCGGTTTGAGATTGTGAATTTGGAGAAAATGCAAATTTTTCCTAAAAAAAATGCGGAGCAGGTACTTTTTGTTCGGGTAGAAAACGAGCATGAAAAGCGGGTAAAAGTATTTGTGCCGTGGCACCGAAAAGATTGGATTGAGCAGTTGAAAAGGTTACCAAATCGAGCTTGGAATAAGGAGCAGCGGTATTGGAGTGTGCCGAAAACAAAAGAGGTTTTGGAGCGATTGAAAGAAATGTTCGAAGGGCACTTGTCGTTTTCTTCTGATATTGAATGGCAACCAAAGACAACAAAAAACAAAGCATCTACCCTCCCCGCACAAAAAATTTATCAGAAAAAACCAGCGGCGACAGATTTTGCGCTTTCTACGATAAAAGTGCCTCAATCCGTACAATATCAGAATATCGTGCAAAGAGGACAAACTCAAAAAATCATTACAGGGCAAATGTTGGTGGTCAGTCAGCATCCAAATGAAATAGAATTGTTAGCCTTTTGCCCTTTTGATAAAAAGAGTTGGATTGAATTTTTAAAAACGATACCTGGAAGAAGTTGGCTTGCGGAATTTAAATGTTGGCAACTACCTTACACGCAACAAACTTTAGACATGTTGCAGGATTATTTTGGTAATTATCTGGAACTAAATATTACGCTTCGCAAAGATTTACCAGAGCAATGGATTAATCCAAACATTCAGAAAAAAAAGGAGAAAAACGCCCATTTGAATGAAATGCAGAAACGAGCATTAAACGCTTATGAAGAACAGATGATGTTGGAACGAAAATCTTGGCGGACTATTAAAAGTTATAAAAATCACCTGATTGGCTTGCTATGCTTTTATCCTAAAATGAAGCCTTCACAAATTACCATTTATCAAATTCAGCAGTATATTTTATACCGCATTAAGGAAAGCAAAATTACGCCAAGTACTCAAAACGGAATGATTAGCTCTTTCAACGGATTTTTTGGAAAACTGCTGAAACAAACAGAAAAAGTACAAGCCTTGGTCAGACCCAAAAAGCACCAGTCTCTTCCCAATATTATTTCGGAAAAAGAAGTCGTTCGGCTTATGCACGCGGTAGAGAACATCAAACACAAATGTATGTTGATGCTTATTTATAGTGCAGGATTAAGAAAAGGAGAATTACTGAATCTGCAAGTAAGAGACCTGAATGAAGAGCGAAAAGTCTTGTTTGTCAGAAATGCAAAAGGCAATAAAGACCGCACGACTTTTTACTCAGATACCGCTATTCAGTATGTAAAAAAATACATGGAAATTTATCAGCCCAAAAGCTGGTTATTTCAAGGAGCAACTGGCGGAAGATATAGTGAGACCAGTTTGCAAAAAGTCTTTGAAAAAGCTAAAATGAAATCGGGCATTAACCCCTGCCTCACGATTCACGGCTTGCGCCATAGCTTTGCCACCCATCTTAAAGAGCATGGTATTGATTTGAACACCATCAAAGAACTATTGGGTCATCAACGCATCGAAACAACACAAATTTATCTACATTTGGCCAAAGATGTTATGAATAAGATAAAAAGTCCATTGGAAAATTTAGACTTATAAA
>CAYUNA010000682.1:0-3009 GCA_964445895.1 uncultured Saprospiraceae bacterium
ATTAAATTATTTATAAAACAAAGGTATCCGCTACCTTTTTACACAACCCCCACTACTTTTTATTGGAGGGAGAAAATTTACAATTTTCTCCCTCCTTAAATTTTAATCTACGGAATTTGAATTCTATGTAAGAACCAAATCTATTAATCACTGTAACATCAGTTAATCATTTAAAAAATGTTTTGGGAAACCTTATTTTTGACCTTCCAATTGGCAACCGTAACGACGTTGCTGCTAATGGTCATCGGCATCCCAATTGCCTATTTTTTAGCACAAAGTAAGTCAAGATGGAAGCCCATTTTTGAAGCATTGATTAGTATGCCCATTGTGCTGCCACCAACCGTAATCGGATTTTATTTATTGCTAATATTTAGCTCAGAATCAGGCGTCGGGCGATTTTTGAATGATATTTTTGACTTGCAATTGGTTTTTACTTTTACGGGTTTGGTGATTGGGTCGATGATTTATAGTCTGCCGTTCATGGTCAACCCAATTCAGGCTGGATTGCAAAATTTACCTGATCACCTGGCAGAAGCATCCTATACCTTAGGCAAGGGAAAACGCGAGACGCTTAGGCGAGTTTTATTGCCCAATATCAAGCCTGCATTGTGGACGGGTATCATTTTATCTTTCGCACACACCATTGGCGAATTTGGGGTCGTCTTGATGATTGGTGGCAATATTCCCGGGCAAACGCGTGTTGCTTCCATTGCGATTTATGACGAAGTAGAGAGTTTGAATTATAGTATTGCCAATCAATATGCGTTGATTTTATTCCTGTTTTCGTTCGTCGTTTTAGTGGTTATTTATAGCTATAACCGGAGGAAGCGGAATGGTTATTTTTGATAGTAAATAACTGATATTATACACTCTGGATGTTTCGTGGCGAAAATCATCACAACTTCTGCCTTTAGAATCCCACAGGCGCACAACGAAATGTTAGCAAGAGTTGAAATTTATTTGCGCCGCATTTGAATACATAAAAATGATGGCTTTGCGTAACATCAGTAAATAACTTTTTAGATACTGTATTTAACGTGAGTCATCCCGAATTTTTAATTCAATGAACTGCGGTGCAAAATCAACCCATTTCAATCTAATTTTTCGGTATGCACCTCAAAATTCTCAAAATCACCATTTATTTTTTAAAAAACAATGAATCATTTCCTATCCATAAATATCAAAAAAGAACTGCACACCGCCGAAGGAAAGTTTCCTTTGGCGGTTGATTTAACTATGGAAAAAGGCGATTTTTTAGCATTAACTGGCCCGTCAGGTGGCGGAAAAACAACCTTACTTCGATTGATTGCTGGTTTGGAAAAAGCAGACGACGGGCAGATTGCTTTTGATAATAAAATATGGTCAAACACGACTAACAAGACGTTCATCGTTCCGCAAGAACGCAGCATTGGCTTCGTTTTTCAAGATTATGCACTGTTTCCAAATATGACGATTGAGCAAAATTTAAAATTTGCGGTAGATAAAAATACACCCCAAAATAGAGTAGGGGAATTGATGAAATTAATGGAATTATCGGCTTTGGCTAATCGTTTTCCGGCTAAATTATCGGGCGGTCAGCAGCAAAGGGTCGCATTGGCGCGGGCATTGGTGCGACAACCAAAAATTCTGTTATTGGACGAACCTCTTTCTGCCTTAGATACAGCGATGCGGCAGCGGTTGCAAGACGATTTGAAACGATTACACGAAGTATATCAGTTAACAACAATTTTGGTATCACACGATGAGCGCGAGATTTTTAAATTGGCAAATCGCGTTATTTTTATTGAAAATGGGCAGGTGAAAAAGGTGGGAACGCCGAGCGAAGTTTTGGAAAATAAAGGGATCTTTGGAAGAGTACAAGATTTGAAAATAGAAGGAGATTTAGTGAAAATTACTTGTTTGACGAATGGTGAGTTAGTAACACTTTTTTTACCTAAGAATATGGCAGATAAATATCAAATCGGGCAGACGCTTTTCATTGCTTAGGAACCGAAGTTTATTTAGTTCGCGTTCCTTAATTTATCGTAAGCTTAAACGTGACGCAATTTTTTAAATTGCGCCTCTACGAAAGGCAGATTTATTAGAAAGTGAAGCATCCGAGATAGCGCAATTTGAAAAATTGCGTCACGTTAGGAAATCGGTTGAAATTTTAAAAAACTATTTCTTCTTAAAAAGCGTAGCAAACAAAATCTCCGTCACCAACTCCACGTGTTGTTCGATTTCTGCTTCTGCAAAAACATCTACACTATACTTTTTGTCAATCAAATGTTGAATCGTAAAAAAATTAGTTGCCATGCCATAAACAATAGCAAAGTGGTTGGCGGGTGGCATTTTATAGACAGGGTCGCTGGTCATATAATTTTTATAAAACGTATCTACTTTATCAGAAAACGGAATCAAAGCAGCCTTCATAATCCAATCTGTACGCTCCGTTTTTTGTGTTAATTCATGAATAACCACTTTGTGCATTTCGATGTTTTCCGACATGAAATAAATGAAATGTCGAATCAACGCTTTACCCAATAATTTAATATCTTCTCCTTTAAACAAGCGAATCATTTTTGTCGATTCTTCATCATATTTAATGGCAACTTGTGTAATTGATTTCTTCCAAATATCTTTTTTACTACCAAAATGATAATGCAATAATGAGTCATGTACGCCTGCCCGTTTGGCAATCTTGTTTACACTTACGCCTTCAAAACCAAATTCGGCAAAGGCCTCCAATGCAATCTTTAAAATAGCGTTTTTATCGATATTCTGCTTCCCCGCAGGTCGCCCAACTTTTCTTTTTTGCTGCATCTTATTAATGACTCGTTATTCGTTGATTTGTTCGCGTTCCTTAGTAGTAAGTGCTTGGACAGAAGTTTCTTTGCATTTAAAACAAGAGGAGTTTGAGGATGAAAAATGATTTTGCAAAAATCATTTTTCATCCTCAAGAACCACACCCGCGTTGCCACAGGCAACGCGCATTGTTTTATTTGGAGGTCGAAAATTTGCAATTTTCTC
>CAYUNA010000683.1:0-3006 GCA_964445895.1 uncultured Saprospiraceae bacterium
AGCGCAGTGCTTTTTCTCACGTCTTTTAGTTCGCGTTCCTAAGACTATATTCAATTTTATAGAAACCTTATTTTTTGTAAGAAATACGTGGGTCTGCCATTGCATACAATATATCCGCTACCAAAATTCCTACCATCGTCAAAACTGCACCCAGCAACAAAATTGCAAAAACGACGGGCCAATCTTTTTCATCTATCGCCTCCAGGGTTTCCCAACCCATGCCTGGAATATTGAAAATATATTCTAAAACGACCGACCCAGCAACGGCACGAGGAAAAACACTTGCAAAAACCGTAATGATGGGAAAAAGCGCATTGCGGAGTCCATGTTTCCAAATCACTTTCCGTTCTTTCAAGCCCTTGGCGCGTGCGGTCTGAATAAATAACTTATTAAAAACGTCGAGCATTCCACCACGCATCTGTCGTGCTAAATAGGCAAAAGAACCATAAGATAAACATAAAATAGGTAGTACGAGTTGGTTAGAAGTGTCCCAAAATCGCGCCCAAAAACCAGCATTGGCAGGTAAATTACTTGACCAAGTGCCATCAAACCAATCCATACCATATTCGTTGTTGGTAAAAAGCATCAAGCAAAGCGTGCCGACCCAAAAGACTGGCAAAGAATAGAGCATAAATAAAAATAGTGAGATGCCTCGGTCAAAAAAACTGCCCTTTTTTACCGCCGACAGTACGCCCAGTGGGATTGCCACAATATACGCAATCAGAATTGCTGCAAGACTCATCATTAGCGTCCATTGGATAGCGGGTTTGAGTTTTTGGCTAATCGGGCGTTGATTGACATAAGAAGTGCCGAGGTCACCAGTGACGAAGTTTTTGAGCCAATTGTGATATTGATTGTCGAAACCGTACCATTTAAAATCAGGGAAATACAATTTTTCCGGTGTCGCTTCGGTTTTTATGGCGAGGTATTTATTTTTTAAGTTTTGAAAATCAGCTCCAAAAGTGGTTTGAAAAAGAGCGTTTTTACCAATATTCTGCTCCATTCGATTGAATAAAAGCATTAATTTTTTATCACCAGTATTGAAAAATAAATCGCCAAAATCGGATTTAACCTTGATTTGTAAGGCTGGCGCAATCGAATCAACAAGGTCAAGTAGCTTCAATTCCGTATTCTCCAGGGCTTGATAATACGCCTGAATCTGCGGCCAATTGCCATATTGCGAAATAAACGCTTCCTGAATGCGTCGCTTGTCATAATTTAACACCTTATATATAGTGTCAGGGTAAGCTTGCGAAGAAAGTGAAAAATAAAATACAGGTTTGTTGAGTCCGAGTGATTCGGCGGCTGCGTTATAGCGAAGTTCCGTAAATTTTTTTGATTGCGAATTTTTTTCTGATGGCGGAAGCTTTGTGCGCACGGGGTCGCCCGGTGATATTTTCATCAAAGCAAATGAACAAAGTGAAATCACCAATAACGTAGGCACAAAGTATAAGATGCGCCAAAAAATATAGCTCCAAAGAGAGGAACGAAGGATTGGTGATTTTTTTAAAGACATTTATGGTTTGATTAATTCAGGCAAAGATATAAATAAATGGTATCATGTAAGTTTCTTTATATTTTGAGAAGCAAGAAAATTACAGATTTTCGAGCTTCAAAAAAAGCATTGCGCTTTGCCTGCGACAAAGCGGGTGTGGGTGTTGAGGTTGTCTCAAAAGGTCTTCTGGCCGAATGCACCCCGAAATATTCTTTTTTTGCTCCGTCTTTAGGATTTGATTTTTCTCTTAACGAGAAAAATTGCCTTTTGATACAGCCTCAAAATCACATTTAAGACACCATTAAAACAGTAAATGTTTTAAATTCTATTACAAATTAAAACATTTAGTTGTTTGTTTGCTAAAAAGTATTATCTTTGCATCGTTCAAAAGGTTGAACGATGTTATCAATTGAAAAAAACACTAAAATATAGAGTGATTATTTTATTAGAAAAACATCTAATAAAATTTTAGAAAGGCAAGTAGAAGGATATTTTTTACTGAATTTTTATTTAAAAAAGTGAAAAGTGATGAGTCGTAGGTCGATGACCGTATGTGATATTAGTGCTTACGCATATCCTTAGGAAATAGTCCAGATTTGGATTTTGACTTTTTATATTTCCCTTTTTTATTGGGTTGAACGTGTGCATTTTCGTTCATCGGGCAGCCAGATTTTTTGCTGCAAGAAGAGCTGGAAATTCCTAAAAAGAACAATCCGATGGCAAAAACGATATATTTTGGAGACTTTGACATGATTTTTTTTATTTTTTTTTGCAAAGATAAAAATTGTAAATGGGAGCTACGTTTTTGAACGATTTTTAACAGAATATTATTTTTCTAAAGTGTGATTATTTTTCAATTCAATTGTTTGATAACAAACACTTTATACAAATTTCTGATTCGACTTTAATCAATAAATTTTAGGTAATTGCAAAGATGAATTTTCCAACAAAAAACAGTCAGAATATCGCCAAAACCCCGTCATTATTGGGGTTGTGGAAAATTATTTTCGACCAAAAGTTTGGAAAATAGAAAAATTACCTCATAAATTTGCGCAAATTTTTTATCATACTTTTAAAACTATTCTGATGAATAAAGGAGATTTAATTAACAAAGTACAAGAAGGTGCAGGTTTGACAAAAGCACAAGCTGCAGATGCAGTAAGCACTGTTTTAGGTTCTATTGGTGACTGTTTGAAAGACGGTGACAAAGTATCTATCGTTGGTTTCGGAACTTTCTCTGTAGCACACCGTGCTGAGCGTCAAGGACGTAACCCTGCAACTGGTGCAGCAATTACAATTGCAGCTAAAAACAACGTTAAATTCAAAGCTGGTAAAGAGTTGACTGCTTCAGTAAACTAATTGAAACCACAAAGTAATTTGATTTGATAGCCTTCGGACTGTCAAATTTTGTTGAAAAGGGCAACCTGAGTTTTACTCGGTTTGCCCTTTTCCTTTCAAAATGCAATGGTAGACTTTTTTAAATCAATAAAAATAATACTTTTGCTCGCATT
>CAYUNA010000684.1:0-3003 GCA_964445895.1 uncultured Saprospiraceae bacterium
AAAATGAAAAACCCCGAAGAGAACGAATCCCTCCGAGGCTTAAGGTTATTTCCTTGACGAATCTTACACTTTACATCAAGGAGTTGACCTCCTATTTCCTATTTTTCACTTGTTCCAAATACCGTTCCAACTCCATTTCGTCGTACATCAAAACCTCACGGGGCTTGCTGCCTTCACTCGGGCCGACGATGCCGAGACCTTCGAGTTGGTCCATAATTCGACCCGCGCGGTTGTAGCCCAATTTGAGGCGACGTTGAATCATCGAAGTCGAACCGTGTTGATTTTGGACGACCAAACGCGCGGCATCCATCCAATTGTCATCCAAGTCTTTGATGTTAAATGCGCCGGGTTTGTGGCTTTCTTCATCGCCATGAAATTCTGGTAAATGAAAGGGGTCGGCATATCCACGCTGTTGCGAAATAAATTCTAAAACGCGCTCCACTTCGGGCGTATCGACAAAGGCACATTGCAGGCGAATCATATCGCCATCGACGGATAAAAGCATATCTCCGCGACCAATCAATTGGTCCGCACCGCCGCCATCCAAAATCGTTCGGGAATCCACTTTGGCGGTTACTTTATAAGCAATCCGCGCTGGGAAATTGGCTTTAATCACCCCCGTAATGATGTTCACCGACGGTCGCTGCGTGGCGATAATCAAGTGAATTCCGACTGCCCGCGCCAACTGCGCCAACCGTCCAATCGGCAACTCGACTTCCTTACCCGCCGTCATAATCAAATCGGCAAACTCATCAATAACGAGGACGATGAAGGGTAGAAATTTATGTCCATTATTTGGATTTAATTTTCGGGCAACAAATTTTTCGTTGTATTCTCGGATGTTCCGCGCGTGTGCTTTTTTGAGCAAATTATAGCGCGCGTCCATTTCAATACAAAGGGAATTTAGGGTATGCACTACCTTCGTTGTCTCCGTCGTAATCGGCTCATCTTGCCCGGGCAAAAACGCCAAAAAGTGGTGCATCAACGAGGCGTAAGGAAACAATTCCACCTTTTTCGGGTCAACCAAAACGAGCTTGACCTGTGACGGGTGTTTTTTATACAAAATGGACATCAAAATGGTATTGATACCCACCGATTTACCCTGTCCCGTCGCACCCGCAATCAGCAAGTGCGGCATTTTTGCCAAATCGGCTACAAAATCTTCATTGTTAATTGTCTTACCTAAAGCGATTGGTAAGTCCATTTTTGCCCGTTTAAATTTATCGGACATCAGGGTTTCTTTCAAGGAAACAATTTGCTTGCGCTTGTTTGGTACCTCAATACCAATCGTTCCACGCCCTGGAATTGGCGCAATAATCCGAATTCCCAATGCCGCCAAACTCAGGGCGATATCATCCTCCAGATTTTTAATTTTTGAAATACGAACGCCCGGCGCGGGGACAATTTCGTAAAGTGTCACCGTCGGGCCAATCGTTGCTCGAATTTTAGTAATTTCAATTTTATAATTTAAAAGGGTTTCAATAATTTGATCTTTATTTTGCTCTAATTCAGCTCTATCCACTTCAAATTTTTGATCTTCATAATCTTTCAATAAAGACAAAGTTGGATGCTCGTAAGACGACAAATCAAGCGTTGGGTCGTAGGGTTCGCTGTGGTCTTTGTTTTCACCTGCTGCCGAAATATTGGTGTTCGGAATTGGGTTGTTTAAATCTGTTTCGATAGGAACCGATGCAGATGGGGCAGGGGTTGGGGTTGGGGTTGGAGTTATTGGTGCAGCAATTTCTAACTCAGATTCGCCAGCACGAAGCGGTTTTGGTTTTTCACGTTTTTTCTTTTCCATTTCAAAAGACAGTTGCCCGTCTTTAAGTGGCAAAGGCAGTTTTGCATCAGGAATTGCTGGCGTGTCCACTTGAATTTTTGTATTACTTGGTCGCAAGGTTTGCACCGGTTGTGGAGTCGCTGGCTTAGGTTGTGGTGCTTTTCCAGAGATTAAATCCTTTGCACTTTTATAGCGTCGGTTTACCAAATCGTTGAGGTAGTGTTTAGATTCTGAAACAGCTTTTTTCGGTGTCAAATCATTGAAATTAGGATTGACAAACCAAATAATCAGTCCAACAAAAATGAATAAAAACATCAATAGCATGCCTGCTACTCCAATAAAACTTTGCAACCACCGAGCAATTCCTTCTCCAAATGCGCCTCCGTATGGAAATTCTGAATTGGAAAAAATGAAGGCTAAAAATATCGAAGCCGTCACCAAAATTACAAGTGAACTACGTAAAGTCGGCATGTGCAACTTCAGCGGAGTTCGTTTAATTAAAGAAATTCCGAATAGATATAGTAAAAATACAAATGTGAAAGATGCCAATCCGAATCCCCAATAAAAGAATTGGTGAGACAATAATGCCCCCAAGCGTCCGAACCAATTGTTGACAACAATGTCAGGATTAAACAATATTTTCCATGAAAAATTGTTAACATCGCTGAAGTCAGATTCCCAAGTAAACAGATAGGAAGTGAAGGCGACCGTGAGGTACACCGCAAAAAAGATAAGGACGATACCAACCAATTTTGGTACACGTTCATCCTTTATTTTTAAGGAAAGTTGACTCTTACTACTTCGTTTTTTCGCTGCCATAGTCCCCAGGTAATGCAATGAAAATAGAAAGGAAAACGATTAAGACCTGTCGTAAATTTAGTTGTGAAATTTAGGTTTCATATTTTACAAATAAATATATCCGAGGGCTTATCAGGCTATTTTGCCATTCGACTTTATCTAAAGGCTGATTTAGAAAAGCGATAAGTTTCTCATGTTCTAATTTACACCGTAATTTTTTGAAAAATTAAGTTTTCTCCCCGCAAAAGTAATCATTATGTTTGTAAAACATAAACATTCAATGATTAACTTATTTGTTTCTTTTGTAATGTGTGTAAAATTGTGAAAAAATAAGAATAGCTATCTATATTTTTTTTGACTTATCAGGAGGGAGAAAATTGCAAATTTTCGACCTCCAATAAAAAAAGTGCGCGTTGCCTGCGGCA
>CAYUNA010000685.1:0-2994 GCA_964445895.1 uncultured Saprospiraceae bacterium
GCAATGTGCAATGTGCAATGTGCAATGTGCAATACTAACATTGTTCATTGCACATTGCACATTGCTAATTGCTAATTGCTAATTGATTTTACAATCATTGCATGACCGTGGGCGCCAGCGGCACAGGCTGCCAACAGTCCATACGTTCCTTTTTCATGCTGCAAACGATGCGCCGTCGTGGTCAACAAACGTCCGCCCGTTGCGCCAAATGGATGCCCAATCGAGAGCGAACCACCCCAGAGGTTGAATTTTTCCATCGGAACTTTACCGACTGCTTTGTCTCGTCCCAAGTGTTTTTGCGCAAATTCATCGGATGCCAGTGCGGCTAAGTTCGATAAAATCTGTCCTGCAAATGCCTCGTGAAATTCAATCACATCCATATCATCGAAAGTCATATTATTGCGCTTCAACAATTCCGAAACGGCGTAAGTTGGTCCCAACAGCAATTCATCTTCAAGACTCTGTCCTGAAAAAACAAAATCCACAATTTCTGCTATTGGTGTCAAGCCCAATTCCTTCGCTTTGTCTTCTGACATCAACAAACACGCAGAGGCACCATCCGTCAAAAACGAAGAATTCGCAGCCGTCAAGGTGCCAAATTTTCGGTCAAAAGCAGGGCGCAATTTCGCTACTTTTTCATAAGTACTATCACCTCGAATGCCGTTATCTCTTGTGATTGGTTCAAATTTTGGTGGCAAACTCACCTCCGTTATTTCTTCTGCAATGTATCCTTTTTCAAATGCTTCTGCCGCCAATTGATGCGACCGTACTGCGTACTCATCTTGTTCCTCTCGACTAATACCAAACCGTGCCGCCATAATATCACAATCCTCACCCATCACCCGATTGGTCGTATATTCTGCCACTTTAGGCTGCTCTGGCACAAAATCCGATGGTCGCAAAGTCGTCGCAAATTTTAAATAATCACCCGTACTACGCAGTTTTTGCGCTTTGAATAGCTTCTTCCGCATTTTGCGTGGATACTGAATTGGCGAATCCGAAGTATGGTCAATTCCGCCCGCAATCACGACCTCTGACTGACCAGTCATAATTTCCAACGCTGCATCTGCAATTGCTCGATTGGCAGAAATACACGCCTGAGAAACCGTATGGCAAGTCGCTTTCACAGGAATGCCCGCCGTAATTGCAGCTTCCCGAGCCACATTTGGCGTTTGGATATTAGAAATCACATTACCCATGACTACTTTGTCAATTTCCTTTGGGTCTATACCTGTTTTGACCAATAAACCTTTGATGGCAAATTGTCCCAATTGGTAAGACATTAAGTCCATATAATCCGTACCTGAACGGAGAAATGGGGTACGTGTGCCAGCGATGAAGACTACTTTTTTCATAAGTGAAATTTATTTTTGATGGGCGAAAATACAAAAGTCTCCCAGACTTTTGTATTCTCTAAAACAGATTAAACGCAAAAGAAGTTTTACAAGTGCCGCGTAGTAATTAATTCGATAATTTTTAAAAATTATCAAAAATGCTAAAAAAAATACCAAAGCCTCAACAACTTTGGTATTTTTTTCTTTTAAAAATCAAACAATCACACTTCCTCGTTCTTCTTCTCCCATCGCCGAAACTGCGCCGTATCCTCCGACACCTTCAACAAAATCACTCTATCCATCGCCGATAATTCTTGCTTTCTTCGCGCCATCACCTTTTCTGCCGTAGCAAATGCTTTATCCGTTCGATAAGTAGAAAATCCACTCGCCCCACCCCATGCAAAAGATGGAATAAAATTGCGTGGAAAACCATCACCAAAGACATTCGCAGAAATGCCGACGACCGTGCCCGTATTAAACATGGTGTTGATGCCGCATTTGGAGTGGTCGCCCATGATGAGTCCACAAAATTGCTGTCCTGTTTTCACAAAACCTTCTTTTTGGTAGCTCCACAGTTTGACTTCTTCGTAGTTGTTTTTGAGGTTAGAAGTATTGGTATCTGCGCCGAGATTGCACCATTCGCCGAGGACAGAATTGCCGAGATAGCCGTCGTGTCCTTTATTAGAATAGCCTAATAAAACGGAGTTGCCGACTTCGCCACCAAGTTTGCAATGTGGTCCAGTGCTGGTTGCACCGTAGATTTTTGCCCCCATTTTTACTACAGAATGGTCACCTAATGCAAACGCTCCACGAATCATTGCACCTTCCATGATTTCAGCGTTTTTGCCTACATAAATTGGACCTTTTGAGGCGTTGAGTGTAGCAAATTCAACTACTGCCCCTTCTTCTAAAAAGATGTTTTCTGAATTTAAAACCTGATTCGTTTTAGAAATAGGTTGTGATTTCCGACCTTCTGTCAATAAGGTAAAATCTGCTTTAATCGCCGCTTCATTATGTATAAAAATATCAGGTAAGCTGTCTATTTTTAAAAATGGCGTTTCGCCTAATTCAAAACCTTCCAACTCTTCCAAATCATCTTCCGTCATTAAGCGTTCAAATTGCGTTTTGTCCAATTTGGCCACAATCAACTCGCCATGGTGCAACAACGCTTCATTGTCTTCCATTTGATTTATCAAAATACATAGCTCTTTGGAAGGCAGTACTGCTCCATTGATAATCAGGTTGTTTTCTGCAACCACGATGTCGTATTTTTCCGATAAATAATCTTGAGTAATGTAGGACGCTGTTCCTTTTAACCATTTTTCCCATTTTTCACGGATAGTCAGGATACCTACACGCAATTCACAAACTGGGCGAGTAAAAGTCAAGGGCAGCAGGCGGTCGCGTGCGTCGTTGTCGAAGAGGATGATGTTTCTGTTTTTCATAGAATGATGTGACGAGTAAGTGTTTAGCTTCCTGTCCCTAAAGGATAGCTGATTCGAAAATAATATCGAATCTTTGCCTTAAAACTTGTAATTAGTACCTCGTGGCACTTAGCCCCCTTTTACAGGAACGAGAAATTAATAGAATGAATGAGCTTATTAGTTTCGCGTTCCATAGAGACTGGGGGCGTAATTTTTAAACTAAAAAAGTCTCAACA
>CAYUNA010000686.1:0-2991 GCA_964445895.1 uncultured Saprospiraceae bacterium
AAAAAGCGTTAATTACTACGCGTACTTACGCACCTGCCATATTCTAAATAAAATTAAATGACCTTTAGCGGTTTGAATATAAAACACTGCGTCAAATATTTTCGCCACGAAATGTACAAGGTGCGTAACATCAGTTAATTATTTTTTAAACAATTCTAACGAAAATCAAAAAGCCCATTCCTAATTTAGAAATGGGCTTTTAGTGAAATGAATTTAATAAGTTGAGCCAGAATGCGCCGTAATTTTTTCTTGTAAAAAGGTTTAAAAATCAGTGCATAGCCGCGTTACGGACTTATTTTTAAAGGTTTTTAGAAGGAAAAAGAACAAGCATAATGGTTCAAGTTATTGAATTCATTTCACTTATGGCTATTCAAAATTTAAAATAGCTCGAATTTCGCTGTGTGCCGTCTTCTATAATCCAGCTTTCTTGATAGCACCGAGGTAGCGGGTCAATTCTCGTTTCACTACAGGGAAGAGGAAGAATAGACCAACCATATTCGGGAAGACCATTGCAAAAATCATCGCATCGGAGAAGTCCCAGATACTTTTCATACTAGCAGCCGCACCGATGATTACAAAAAGACAAAATAATATTTTGTAAGCTAAATCCGCAGCTTTTCCACGTCCAAACAAGAATTTCCAGGATTGTAAACCATAATACGACCAGGAAATCATCGTGGAAACGGCAAATAAAACTACTGCTATCGTTAAGAAAATATTAGAAAATGGAATGTAATTAGCAAATGCAGCCGAAGTAATTCCAGCACCTTCCTTTAGTTCTTTAATAATTGTTCCATCTGATAATTCCGTAGCAATAAGCACCTTACCTTTTACATCTAAGTAAGTAACACCATCAACGATTACATTAAAAGTACCATCCGGTTGTTCTATTGCTCCGGCAATTTGACCATAATCGAAAGCACCACCAATATTAAAAATTATAATCACCAATGCCGTCATGGTACAAATAACTACGGTGTCAATAAATGGCTCTAATAATGCGACCAAACCCTCTGATGCAGAGTACTTGGTCTTTACTGCCGAGTGTGCAATAGATGCCGAACCTGCGCCTGCTTCATTGGAAAAAGCTGCTCGCTTGAAGCCAACTAATAGTACTCCAATAAGTCCTCCAACACCCGCTCGTGGCGTAAATGCTTCTGTGAAAATCAAACCAAAAGCGTCATCAACCAAAGTGAAATTGCTCAAAATAATGTACAAACAAGCCAACATATAAAGTCCTGCCATAAACGGGACAATTTTTTCTGTCACCGAGGCAATTCGCTTAATTCCACCGATAATAATAATCGCAACCAAAATTGCTAAAACCACCCCGATTCCAAAACCTGCACCCGTACTTTCCAGCCCCAAAAGGTCTTTCAAAACGATGGTTGCTTGATTGGATTGTGCGGCATTTCCACCACCAAATGAACCACCGATACAGAAAATAGCGAAGAAAACTGCCAATACTTTACCTGCCATCGTGAATCCTCTGTCCTTCAATCCTTTGCTCAAATAATACATCGGACCACCATAAACGGTGCCATCCGGCCCAATATCTCGATACTGAACACCCAGGGTACATTCCACAAATTTTGTAGACATCCCCAGCAATCCACAGATAATCATCCAAAAAGTAGCCCCTGGTCCACCCAACGCAATCGCCAGGGCAACTCCTGCGATGTTTCCGTTACCAACTGTTCCTGATACGGCAGTTGCCAATGCCTGAAAGTGGGTGACTTCACCGTCTTTTGACTCATCGCCAATTGTTCGAACCACATCTCCATCCACAACGTTGACGGCTGCTTTTGGGTCTGCACTATGCTGGTCAAGTTCATCGTATTTTCCACGAACCACATTGATGGCTGTTCCGAAACGTCGAATATTGACAAAGCCAAAATAGACCGTAAAAAATAAAGCGGCAAATACCAAAAGTATTAAAACGAAAGGTGTTCCACCGAAAACAGGTACGGTAAAAAATATTAAGCTACCGAAAAAATTAGAAATGGGTTCGAAGGCATCATTAATGCGCTCATCAATTCCTTTTTCTGCCGTGTCCTGTGCAAACATGGCTATTGGCACGAATAAAAATGCGGTAAATAAAGCTAAGTACTTTTTTAAATTCATAATTTATGTCGTTGTAAAGATGGCGGGTTCTCTACCTACCAAAGTTGGTCTATATTTATACATGAGTAAAAAAAACAAAGCGTTAAGGTATCGCATTTTGAGTATTTATTCAAAAAATGGCAACTAAATTTTCCTTTTGTAAGGAATGAGGACATTTTTTTCGTCAATGTTTTAAATAAATTTTACCTTAGCATTTCAAAATAATTTTTATTGAAATTATAACTTTTGCCAAACATCTTGCTGGTTGTTTTTAGGATATAAATTTATTCTTGACCATAAAAAAATAACCAACGTAAAAATCACGAACTGAACTAAGTGTCCGAATTTATCGACCAAACCGACAAAGAAATTCTTCAATTGCTACCTACTAAGGGGGATAAAGCAATGGAGCTTTTATTTAAAAAATACTATACGTACCTGTGTAGGGTGCTTATTCGCGTGATTCCTGATGAGAACACTGTGGAAGACCTTGCCCAAGATGTATTTTTAGATGTTTGGCGAAAACGTGATACTATTAATATAAGTGTCTCGCTCAAAGCCTACCTTCGCCGTGCCGCTCGCAACAAAGCATTAAACTACATCCGAGACCGTAAAATTAAATGGGAAGACGATGACAGCCATCCAGAAATGGAGTCCACTATAGTCGGCGCCAATCAACTACTCGAAGCTGAAGAATTGCAACAACTCATCAATCGCAGTATTGACCAATTGCCCGAACGTTGCCGATTGGTCTTTTCATTAAGCCGTTTTGAAGATATGACGTATCAAGAAGTGGCGGATGAATTAGGGATTTCCATAAAAACAGTGGAAAATCAGATTTCAAAAGCATTGAAATTATTGCGGGTTTCTTTGGGGAATTATCTTTAA
>CAYUNA010000687.1:0-2986 GCA_964445895.1 uncultured Saprospiraceae bacterium
TAGAAAGTCTAAATTAAAACCACTGAAGGATTTAAAAGATTGATAGATTTAAAATAAGTCCCAATCAAACCTATACAACTTCAAAAAAACTTAAAGTCTTGGATGGTTACTTTTCAAGATTTGAAAATTTCTCTAGCAACTCAAAACTTTTAGTATTTATTCTATTTAATTCATCTCCATCAATTTGTTTAATTGATTTTTTTGCAGCTACTTCAATTGCTTTATTGCATTTTTTAAAGCGATAACAAGCGGCACAATAGAGCAGATGATACATTTCTTTTATTTTATCCAAAACATTCTGGGAGTCGCCTAATACTATTTGACTAAGAATTTTTTTACACTTTGGTGATGCTTTTAATAACCAATAAGGCATTATTTTAATAATTATTGATTGTATTTTTTCCAATTTTCAACCTATCAAGTGAGTTATTACTTTGATTCTAAACATTTTCTGAGTTGATTTTTTGCTCTGAAAAGCATGACCCCTAAATTAGTGATACTAACGTCCAAAATCTTACAGATTTTTTTACTTGATTCCCCTAAAATGTGCCTCATCAAAAAGCCTTGTTGAAGCTTTTCTCCAATATTATCAAAACACTCCTTTAATCTTCCTCGGATTTCAAGAGACTCAAATACAGCGTCAGGTTGCGGAACTTCAGCAGCCCAAAGACCATCTCCATTAAATAGTTCATCAAAATTTCTGTCTGACGATGGTAGAGGTCTCTTTTTTCTTTTTTGCTGGCGATATTTATTATAAAATATGCCAAATAAATAAGTTGAAAGCTTTGACTCTCCACGAAAATTAGCTCGTTTTTCTAAAAAAGTAGTCCAAGTTTCAGATATCAAGTCTTCGATATCTGCTTGATCTAAGCTCAACATTCGACCTGACGCTAATAGCATTCTATTAACCTCAGGAATTTGCTTTTCAATCAAGTAACGCTCATCGTTGTTGCTCAAAACTTAACCTCATGTATCTCAAGTAATTACAAATACTTAACACTTTTTTTCAGTTTTCAAAAGAAAAACAGTATTTCGATGTAAGAATTTTGAGGCTCATGACACAAACTACCTGAAGTGGCAATCATAGTGATTGTTACAATTTTAAAAATTGGAGAGGTTTTATTATGAAGTTATTATTATCATTAGTTCTTTTGTCTTTTGGGTTCACTTACAGCGCATTTGCTGCCGACCGGATTTCTACTCCAGCTTTATCTGGCTATGACCCGGTTTCATACTTTACAAGTAACACGGCCACAAGAGGTTCAGGGTTTCATACAGCTGAGCATGCTGGTAAAACATATTTATTTGCCTCAAAGGCCAATAAAAACGCTTTTGTTAAAAACCCAACGAATTATCTTCCTCAATTTGGCGGTTGGTGTGCATTTGGACTCTCTGTTGGTAAAAAGTTCTATTCGGACCCAACTGTTTTTGCAGTAGTTGATGGAAAACTTTATTTAAATTTAGATAAAAAAATTCAAAAAGATTGGAATAAGGATCGCACAGGCAATATCAAAAAAGCACATTCCAACTGGAAAAAATTTGCAGAGAGCAAAGTATCAGAACTTTAAATAGACCTTTAAAGGGTCTAGAGTAGTTTTCTAGGCCCCTTTTTTTAATAAATTGGAGATAATAATATGAATACTGAATTAACATACTTAACCTTAAGCGGAATACTTGCCGTTTTATTATGGGTGCCATATATTGCTGCAAGGGCATTAAATTGGGGAATTCCGACATTCTTAAATAATTACCCTGAAGAGTTCCCTGCAAAGTCCCCTAAACAACCCTTATGGGCCGAAAGAGCTCAACGTGCACATCTTAATATGATAGAGACTCTACCTTCATTTGCAGTTGTTATTCTTGTAGCTGTAGTTTCAAGTTCACTTACCGAAGTAACAGCTTGTTGGGCGCAGATTTTCTTCTTTGCGAGAGTAGCTCATGCTATTGTGTACATTCTTGGTGTACCTTATTTAAGAACGCCAGTATATCTTATCTCTTGGTTTGCAATTTTGAGAATAGGCTTTAGTTTATTGGCATAAGAAGTCACAATGAAATTAATTGATGAAATACAATCATGTATTGCGTGCAAAAGCTCTCTACCCTACAAGCCAAAGCCGGTAGTGAGCTTTTCAAAATTTTCAAAGATTATAATTATAGGCCAAGCACCTGGAATTAAAGTCCATAACTCTGGGATACCTTGGGATGATGCAAGTGGAAAACGCCTTAGAGAGTGGTTAGGTGTTTCTGTAGAGGAGTTTTATAATATTAAACAATTTGGAATTGTTCCAATGGGGTTTTGTTATTCGGGTAAAGGGAAAAGTGGAGACTTACCCCCAAGGCCAGAGTGTGCAGAGCTCTGGATGAATAGGGTGCTAGGTTCTATAGAAAATATTAAAGTAATTCTACTGATTGGCCAGTACTCTCAAAAGTATTTCTTAAAGCAAAACATGAAAAAAACTTTAACCGAGACTGTGAAAAATTGGGAAAATTATTTGCCTAAGTATGTTGTTCTTCCGCACCCTTCACCTCGTAATAATATTTGGCTAAAGAAAAACGCTTGGTTTGAAAAAGAAAATATTACAAAGCTGAAAAAATTGATTAAAAAAATTATGAACTAATTAATTGTTTACGAAGTTGAACAATTTTCGTTTGAAGTTCTTTGAACTCATCTACAGATAGACCAGTTTTCTCAATTACAGACTTTGCATAAGGTTTAGATTTACTTTTTAAAGCTCTGCCTTTAGGGGTTAAAGAAATAATAACCTTTCTCTCGTCTTTTGAATCTCGCAAACGATTTAATAATTTCAACTTTTCAAGTTTTTTAATTACAGGAGACAAGGTGTTTGATTCTAATAGTAAGCATGTTCCGATTTCACTCACTGACAGTTTATCTTTGTCTCAAAAAACAACTGACCAGCCGGGAGTTTTACTACCTTCTACATTGTTAACCTATCATTGGCAACCATCTTCAGATTTGGCATAAATG
>CAYUNA010000688.1:0-2981 GCA_964445895.1 uncultured Saprospiraceae bacterium
CAGTGCAGTAATACACCGTAAAGTAAGTTTCTTTGTATTTTTCACAAAGAGATTTTAAAGTACCAAAGTAGAACTTAGGAACGCGAAGTAAATAACTTGAATGGAGTGGGAATATGTTTAAATGCAAAAAGCCGTTGCAAAAATGAATTTACAACGGCTCTTAAACGTACCCGGAGCGGGAATCGAACCCGCACTCCCTAATGGGAACAAGATTTTAAGTCTTGCGTGTCTACCAGTTCCACCATCCGGGTGAATAGTGAAATGATGCTCCAAAATTACTGATGGAAAATCAAAAAAAAAGCCTTCAAAACTTGAAGGCTTCGAGCGAAAGACGAGATTCGAACTCGCGACCCCGACCTTGGCAAGGTCGTGCTCTACCAGCTGAGCTACTTTCGCTTTTTTAGAAGTTTTTAAGTTCTATTTTTTTGCTTTCCTTTGAAAGCGACGCAAAGATACTACCACTTCAATCATTTAACCAAATTTTTCGTTCACTATTTTTTATCTTTTTTTTGGTGCATTTTATAATTAACTGATTATCAGGTGATTATTTTAATAAAAAAGGATGAAAATAGCTTTGAGAAGTTGCTTTTCAAATTAAGAATAAATCAACTATAAAAGCAATTCATGATCATAGGAAAAGTGATATTTTTCACCCAAACTGACCAAAATTAACCCCGCATTTTGTCGATTCACCTCCGTTTCAATCAAGTCAGAAGCGATTTTGATATTTAATGCATCCAAATGACTAAATGGCTCGTCCAACAACAAAAAATCGAAAGGCTGGCACAACGCTCGAATTATTGCAATGCGTTGTCGTTGTCCATAAGAAAGTGTTTTGGCGGTCTTCTCTAACAAATGTTCAACCCCCAATTGCAAAGCCATTTGTTGGATTTCTTTGGCTGTTTTAAAATTTTTCAAATCTGCTTTCAACTGAATGTTTTCCATTGCTGTCAATTCAGGAAACAAGCGTAAATTTTGAAAAATTATCGACAACTTGTTTTGCCGCAATTCAGACCAATCGTCATGTTCAAAATTGGCGACAGGTTGCTCATCAATTACTAAATTGCCTTCAAAATCATTTCGTAACCCATATATAATGTGTAGCAAAGTTGATTTTCCTTTTCCCGAAGGTGCAACGACTAGATATTTTTTGTGTCTTTGAAAAGTCAATTGCTGTCCAAAGGTATCGGAATTAGGAGAGATGCCACCTGGCGTTTCAATCAGCGGAATCGGTCTGATATTTTTTAGCTCAATCATTTTTTATAGTGTTGAGTGGTTCGTAGCAGAACAATTAGAGGTTAGTGCGTTATTTAGAGCATATCTAGTTTTTATACGAATTAAAAACTAGACATGCTCCAAGCTCTAATTACTTCATACTAGCCACTAATTACATTGCCTCACGTTTCTTAGCGTCGAGATAGCTATCATTTATCATTTTGAAAATAGCTTTCAGGCTATTCATATTTTTATCTTCCATTTCCATTTTAAAATCAGAACCGTTACCTTTAGCTTTGATTTCCAAATGGTCAAAATGGATGTTTTCCAAGTCTTTCGAAAAATTGCGTACTGCTTCAAAGTCGAAATATGCACCCATCGTATTGTCGTTCAATAAATTGACCATGTCGCCGGTTGCTCGCTCAGATTTGTTTAATTTTCCTTCCTTTAATTTTGCCAATAATGCTTCATCTCCAGTGACAAACATCATTCCGTCTTTAACCAATAAATTACCGAATCCTTTTCCCTGAGAAAGCGAGAATCCTGGCGCACCGACGGTCATTATTTTATAAACATCGTCTTCCAACTGCTGCAGCATATTATTTTCAACCGCTAAGTCAATAAAGGTGTTGAGTTTCTCTTTATCCTTTATGTTGGAAGCAAAAAGAGAGTTGGAATTGCCTGCTTCTCCGTCACCCATACCTGCCATTAAAAGGTCGCCACCGAAGGTTTCAATGACATCAGACATGGTGAGTCCGTATTCTTTTAAAAGGAAATCTACGTAACCTTTCGCTTGTGGTCTTTCACTTAAAAATTGGTCGATTCCTCGGAAATCTATTGCCCCCGATGTGGCAAATACCAAGTTTTCTGCGGGTAGATAATCACTAAAATCAGTCGTTACTTCGTCTTTGAAAAATTTACCGATGAAGTTTTTACCTAAATCTTTATTGAATAAAAAATCAGAGTGCCCAACGATTTCTCCTTTTTCAAAATCAAAACTTGAATTGATAAAATTGTCTTTCAAAGCATCTGCTGGCACTTGAATCATGGATAAAACAAAACCAGCCTGTGGATTTTGTGCCAAAGTATTGGTGGTAAACCAGCTTGAAAGATCATGATTGCCGGCCAATGCTTTTTGCAAATCTCCGTTTTTCGCAACGCTCGTTTCTGCGGTAGTATTAAAGAAGTTGTCCAGGTTTTTTACTAAATCTGTTGAGCGAGAACTGCCCATACCAACAACGGCGACCGATTCATTCCAAGCAGTTATGCTGTTGTTTGCTTTCTTGGTTTTAGAATAATTAGTTCCTGTTTCGACAGGTAAACCCGCATCATTCAACATCTTTGAAAATGCGCTATCATCTTTTAAATTTAACACCAAACCAGAAAAAACATTCTCTGGGTTCTTTGGGTCAATATGGCTGATGAAATACGCGTTTTTTTCCAAGTCAACACCAGAAGCCGCAGGATTACGCATGATTTTAGCAATTGCGGGTTGTCCTTGTTTTTCCATTTCTGCTATGGCTTCTTTATAAAATGCCATTTCTTTCACTGCTGCAAAATCAGCCTTATCCATCAATTGTTTGATATTGATAGACGATACGCTCGACACATCCGCTGGGACACTATTTATCGCTGCGTCTTTTGTAGAAACAGGGTCATTTTTGCAAGCGACAAAAAATAGAGCAGATAAAACGAATAAAAACAATAACTTTTTCATATAAGTTTTTAAGTATTAAAAAAAGATTAACGGTATTTTAGACTTTATG
>CAYUNA010000689.1:0-2977 GCA_964445895.1 uncultured Saprospiraceae bacterium
CTCAAACTTCTCCCGCGCATATCGCATAAAATAATCAAAATTCAACGCTTCTCCTGTCACTTTTTCACACAGTTCCTCCGCCGAATAAAATTTCCCATGTCGATGAATTTTTTCGCGCAGCCATAGCAACAATTCTTCATTTTTACCATTAGCAATCCGTTTGCGCAAGTCTGGAATATCCTGTTCTGCCTGCGCAAAAAACTGTGCGGCATAAAAGCTACCCAACGAATAAGTCGGGAAATAACCAAACGCCCCAAATGCCCAGTGTACATCTTGCAAAATACCTTGATTGGCATCAGGTACTTTCACACCCAAATATTTTTTATAGTATTTATTCCAAACTTTATCCAAACCTTTTACAGAAATAGAGCCATCAATCAAGCCTTTTTCAATCTCGTACCGAATCATCACATGAAAATGATAATGCAATTCATCCGCTTCTGTTCTGATAAAATTGGGCGCAACTTTATTGACTCCTTTATAAAAACCTTTAGCCGACAACCGGCCTAATTGCTTCGGAAAAGCTTTTTGAAACTGCTTAAAATGCGCCTTTGCATATTCCAGACTTCGCCCAACATGGTTTTCCCAAAGCCGCGATTGTGATTCGTGAATACCAAGTGTACAAAACGTACCACACGGCAGTCCATATTGATTAGAATCTAAGCCTTGCTCGTAAAGCGCATGACCACCTTCGTGAATACAACTCCATACCATATTTGCCAAATCCTGCTCATCAATCCGCGTCGTTACCCGCACATCTTCTGCACCAAAACTGGTCGTAAACGGATGCGGTGAAACATCCTGCCGACCGGCATCAAAGTCATAGCCCATGTTTTTTAATAATGCTAATCCTAAATCCCACTGTTTGTCTTTTGGATATTTTTTAAATAGAAAGTCATTGTTTACTTGCTTGCGTTTACGCAGTTGTGCGGTAAAATCAACTAATTTTTCGCGTACATCCTTGAATAGAGTATCCACTTTTTCGACCGTCATTTCCGGCTCATATTCATCCATCAGCGCGTTGTATGGATGTTTTTTGTAGCCAATTTTCTCTGCTTCTTCTCGTTTTATGGCGACTAATGCTCCAAGGGCTTCTTCATATTTTTTATAATCATTCGCTTCTCGTGCAGCCAACCAAGCGTGGTATGCTGTCGAAATGATTTGCGACCGACGCATCACAAAATCTTTATCCAGTTTTTGATTGCGTTCGTAATGTTTGAACGTCAATTCGACATTTCTGGCTTGCTTTTTTTTAAGTTTTCCTTTGTTCTTATTTAGGTCTTTAAGCAGTTTTCCAAACTTTTTATCCGTAAAAATTTCAAATGCGATGCCTTCCAACGTCGCCACCTGACGAGCCCTCAAAGCTGCCCCTTTTTTTGGTAAATAAACTTCTTTGTCCCAACTCAAAACGGCGATAGAAAAATCAACGTCCGCCTTTTTCTGCATCGTTTTGAGATATTGATTGTATTTTTTCTGCATGATATTTTAGATATTCAAAATTAAGTACTGTGTAACAAAAGTTTCTTTGGTTTTTAAGGAGGAAGAAAATTGCAAATTTTCGACCTCCAATAAAAACAATGCGCGTTGCCTGCGGCAACGCGGGTGGGGGTCTTGAGGATGAAAAATGATTTTTGCAAAATCATTTTTCATCCTCAAACTCCTCTTGTTTTAAATGCAAAGAAACTTTTGTTACACTGTACAAAAGTACCGCGTAGTAATTAGTAGAACGCAAATTTAAAATAAAAAAGCCCTGGTTATGATGAACCAGAGCTTTTAAATTCTCTTTGTTTAAAGTTTTTTTCTTGATTTTATTAGCTTAACTCCGAAAAATGTCTCAAACAAAATTAGGAAATTTCCTCAATTCGTCCATCCGGCAACTTACGGCGAATCACATTGATTTTGCCATCATCACCATACATCTCTCGCGATTTTTTGTTGTAAGCTAAAGCAGCTTCTTCGGCAGTACTAAACATACCAATGTGGACACTCTTCCGATTGACAGAGATGACTGCTCGATAACGATTGTTTTCTTTGTACACGCCTGTATAACCGACTTTACTGCTGGTTTTTCGTTTCCGACTAGCAACTGCTCGCGAACGATAAGCCACATTTTCTAATCGACAATCCAACTTATTACCATTAGCACAACCAACTAAATTGCGCTTGCCGGTTTTGGTATCACTTAGATATTTTTCAGCAATTAACTTATGTAAATAAATTGTTTCGGTCTTATATCCACCATCTGCTTTTTTCCAAGTTTTTTGAAAAACTGCACAGCCGCTGGAATGTCGTCGCAAATTATTAATAAAATCAACTTTTGTCAAATACGGATCAGTGGTTAGCCACTCATAGACGTGGTCGTCAAGCAATACATGCTCTTCTGCGTTTTTTAATTTAACTTTGTATAACACGTTGTAATAAGGTTAGTTAAAAAAATTAATGATTTTTAATCTTTTAAAAATGACGGATACACAATAACAATGGTATCCCAAAGTTTAGTTGTCAGAGGGTTTTAATTCACTGGTGCAATGAAGTTGTATTGATAAAAAACCTCTACTACATGTTGAGGATTTTAATTGAAAAATAACCTTAGGGATTAATATTAAAATTCTGCGTTTTTATAATTTCTGAAAAGTTTCCTTAGAGTCAACAAAAGTATGTTTCTCCAACAATTCGATGGCAATTTAGGTAAAAATCGGATTAAACAAAACTTTTGCACCTTTTTTATCAAATTTTTTTTTCTTTTCTCACTGGTTTTCATTCATCAAAGATACTACTTATCCTTGAAAACCAGATACTTATATTAAATATTAATATAATAGCACAAGACGACTTTTTAAGAAAAACATTCTAAAATTAGTTTCAAAAAAAAATAGAATTATGTGCCGCGTAGTAATTAAATATAAAAGCAAAGACTTATTTATTTCTAATAATTCGCACATTCCTCTTACCTTTGTCACCTTTAAAAATGCCCTAC
>CAYUNA010000690.1:0-2976 GCA_964445895.1 uncultured Saprospiraceae bacterium
AATTCGTTCTCCTTGCTATTAAAAAAAACTGATTTCATCTAAAAATTTCGACCTCCTATCTTCGATTTGCTATATTTGTCATATATATAAACAAAAAGTTATGCTTAAAAAAATTACCTTCTTCCTATTCATTCTATTCTATTCCTCTACCGTTTTTGCTTCTGGCATCAAAGGAACGGTCAAAGACAATAAAGGCGAACCATTGGCTTATGCGACTATTTTCGTCCAGGAAACAGGCAGCGGAACAGTCACCAACGCTGAGGGATATTACGAAGTCAACTTACCAGTGGGCGGCTACACCGTTAATTTTCAATACTTAGGTTACGAAACGGCTGTTGAAAAAGTCAATATTTCGCGTTCAGCTAAAGAGGTGATTGACATCATTTTAAGTCCTCAATCACTGGAATTAGGTGTCGTAGAAATCACTGATGGACGTGAAGACCCAGCCTATACTGTGATGCGAAAAGCAATTGCCAAAGCGACTTATCATCGACAACAATTAGATAGCTATTCGGCGCAAGTTTACATCAAAGGATCGGGGCGTTTGTTAAAATCTCCGAAATTATTAAAGGGCGTGATGGAAAGGGAAGGTATGGACTCAACTACTGCATTTCTGACAGAATCGGTGAGTGAAGTTAGTTATAAACGACCCAATACTTACACAGAAAAAGTGATTAGCATTCGACAGCAAGGAGACGATAATTCAACCAGTCCAAACGCTTATTTGAACAGTAGCTTTTACGAACCGCAAGTTATCGAATCGGTGTCGCCGTTGTCACCCAAAGCAATGGGCTACTACCGTTTTGAATTTTTAGGTTCATATGTCGAAAATGGGCAGGAAATCAATAAAATCAAAGTAACACCGCGCAGTCGGGGCGAGGGTGTTTTTGAAGGAACGATTAATATTGTAGAAGATTGGTGGAGTATTCACAGTTTGAATTTGAAGACAAATAAAATGGGCTTCGTGCTAAATCTTCAACAGTTTTACGGACTAATTGATAATAAATCCTGGTTGCCTGTAACACATAAATTCATTATTGATATTAAAATTTTCGGCTTTAATTTCAAATATGACTATTTGGCAACTGCAAAGAATTATAAAATTGCTTTGAATCCTGATTTAGACGTTGATTTTAAAATTATTGATGAAAAAATTGAAAAAGAAGTCGCCGCAGAAATGCAGAAAGAATTTGCTGCCAAAAAAGGAAATCCCGCAGAAAAACTGGATTTAAGCAAAGAATTGACACGGAAAGATCTGCGAAAATTGATGAAGCAATACGAAAAAGAGGAACGCAAACAACAAGATGACCCAAAGGTAGAAACCGTTAGTTTTATGGAAATAGACAGTGCCGCTCAAAATAAAGATACTGCATTTTGGGCAGCTATTCGTCCCGTTCCATTGACAACTTATGAGGTAAAATCGTATCGAACAACTGATAGCCTTGCCGTCGTTGCCAAAGCAGAGAAAACGGAAGGAAAAGAAACCAAATCTGCTAAGAAAAAAGTCAAGTTTGAATTTTTTGACCTTGTCAGAGGAGCTAATTATAAAATTAATAACCGTACTCGTTTGATTTACGAGACGCCATTGTTACACTCCAATTTCAACACTGTTGAGGGCTATCATATTGGGACAGATTTAAAAATTAGACATCGCTTTGAAAACGAACAAGTGTTGAAAGTAGGCGTTGTTCCACGTTATAGTTTTGCTCGAAATACGCTAATTGGAAAATCGTATTTAGACTTAGACATTGGTAAAAAATACCGGAAAGGCAAGTTAAAAATTGAAGGTGGTCGTTATATTGCTCAAATTAATGACAACAACCCGATAAATCCATATATCAACGCGTTTTACTCGTTGCTTTTTCAGGATAATTATATGAAAATACTGGAAAAAGATTATTTAAAAGGAATGCTACGAAAACGGGTTTCAGATAAATTAACCATCAACATCGGTAGTGAATATGCGCAAAGAACTCAATTGAATAATGACCCTGATGTTAGTCCGTGGTTTGGCAATCGTGATGATTTTACACCCAACATTCCGCCCAATGTAGAAGCAACAATCCCCGAAACATTAGATAATAAGACCTTCAATATCGAAGCGGGGTTTGTGTGGAAGCCTTGGATTCGCTATAACTTAGATAATGATGAAAAGTCGTTTTTCAATCGTGGTCCGCAGTTCTTTGCCAATTACCGCAAAGGTTTTGTCGATTCTGATTACGATTTTTTAGAAGCAGGCACACGCTACACCTGGAACCGATGGGATGGTAGTGAATTGAGCATTAAAGTTGCAGGTGGAATATTTTTAAATGACGATGATATTTTCTTGCCCGATTTCAAACATTTCAATGGCAACCGAACCGTTTTTGTGACTTCTGACCCAGTGGAAAGTTTTCGATTATTAGACTATTATGCTTTGAGTACAAAGGATAAATATGCAGAAATTCACACGCATTATCAATTTAGAAAATTGCTACTGACTCAGATTCCAGAAGTATGGATGGTTGGTTTGAAAGAGAATGTATTTGCCAGCTATTTGGCAACGCCTTCGTCTGACAATTATATGGAAATTGGTTATGGTTTAGACAATATTTTTAAATTTTTCCGTATCGAAGCAGTTGCCTCTTTTCAAGATTTTAAATATCAGGATTTTGGTGTACGGATAGGCATTTCAACAGCAATTGGCGTAGGTATTTCGGACAATGAGGATGGAGATGGGACGGCAATGACGATTGGACTTTAAAAACTGATGTTACGCACTTTGCATATTTCGTGACGAAAATATTTGGCTCATTTTCTAATATTCGAACCCGCCACGAAGCGATGCTCAAGGGACTTATGATTACCCATAAGTTTTGAGACTCATAAAATCAGTAATTTCAAGGTGCGGAGCGACTGCCCTATGGAACACTTTCCGACCATTTTAATAGGGCAGTCGCTCGTATGTTTATGCCAATTTTGATTTATGAGTAATCA
>CAYUNA010000691.1:0-2965 GCA_964445895.1 uncultured Saprospiraceae bacterium
AAGAATTAATTTCGACCGTCAAAACAATGAATTTAAAAAGCAATCACTGCTAATGATTGCTTACTGGTTTCCGCCAATAAAAGCCGTTACCCTGCGCAGCTATTATTTATATCGGGAATGGAAAAAGTATTTCAAAAATGTGACTGTTTTGGCGACTTCCAACCGAACAAAGATGCCCAATGAGGTTCTTCCTGTTGATGAGCAAGACATTGTTTCTATAAATACCTTTGACTATCGAACCGTAAACTCAATTTTGCCTTCTGCAAAACCCCATTATTCCAAAACGGAAAGAAACAATCCACTTGTTAATTTTTTCGTCCGCCTTTTGGATTGCTTTCCTTTTAATATTTTGATAGGAGAAGGTGGATTTTTCTATATTCTCTTTGGATATTTTAAGGCTGCTAAACAGACAAAACAAACCCAACCAACCTATATTTATTCATCGTTTAGACCCTACGCCGATCACATTATTGCCTGGCTACTCAAAAAAAAATATCCACACCTTTACTGGATTGCAGATTTTCGAGATTTACATATTGACCACAATTTCAATAAATTATTTGCCGTCAAATTTCAACAATGGTGCAATCGAAAAATCATCAATCAAGCAGATTTGGTGACTACAGTTTCGGAAGGTTTAGCAGAGCATTTAAGGAAATATTCTCCGCCTGTGTATGTACTCCGAAACGGCTATGGACAATTATTTGATAACCACCAACCGCAAAATAGTGAGGTGTTTCAACTGGCTTATACGGGCTCAATTTATGATGCCCGACAATCACCAGAATTGTTGCTTAAGGTATTAACTCAACTAATAGATACCGGCAAAATTGACTCAACCAAAATTCGACTCATTTACGCTGGAAAAGATGGTGAATTTTGGCGACAATGGGTGCAAAAATTTCAACTGGATTCTATTTTTGAAGATCGACTCGTTCTGACTCGTCAAGCATCTATTCAATTGCAGCAGGAAAGTCAAGTTAACCTACTTTTGTCGTATACAGATAAAGAAATACATGGCATTATTACAGGCAAGATTTATGAGTACTTTTCAGCCAATAGTGCAATCATTGCTTTAATTAACGGAGAAAAAGATGCAGAGTTTGAAAATATTTTTAAGGAATTGACCCCAGGTAAGCTGGTTTATAATAATGCCAAATACGAAAATGAACTAACCAAATACCTACTAAGTTTATATCATGAATGGCAGCAAAATGGTTGCATCCAACCAACCATTAATCAAGAAAAATTAAAAGATTATCAATGGGAAAATACTATTCCCGATTTGCTAAATTATATTGAAGAAAATAGGTCTAAAAGTTTTAAATAAAGGCTTTTTAACGCCTTTTCTTCCACTCTCGCAGGGTCAAAAATACTGTTATGAAAATTAAAGGTTATCTTCGTAAGAAACTGATTGTCTTGTAAAAACTGCGTTAATAATTCACTCGCCTTTCCCACATCATATCCAACTTCTGATAACAATCCACAGTCCATCACCACCATCGGAACTTCCAAAAATTTAGTAGCTTTTTCATTTTCAAAATCATATAAATGATACCCAAATCCCGTCCCACATCGAAACCCAATGGCATCCTGATATCCCATTGTAGAATCTTCCTGAATGCCTCCCATCTCAATAATTTTAGCGGTTTTGTGAAATGAATATCGAAGATAATGCATTCGATTGCAGGTAATTTCCTGTTTGGCAACGCGCGCTAATTTTGCTTTTTCTTGCAGCAGTAAATCGAGTTTCAAATATGCATTATAACTCGGATGCAGCCCAATTTCATATCCTCGCTTTTGTGCTTTTTGAATAATTGCACCCACCGCCGAACCGTCAATTTGATAATGATTATCAAACCGAGTCTCTCCGCCTGCCATAAAATAAATGACTTTTTCCATCGGTTTTTCTGTCAATAACCATTCAAAAGTATCGAAAGGGTCAGGAATAATTTTCTGCTTAGTTTGATACCATGCTTTTGCGACATTTTTAGCCATCGCTACATTTTTATGCGCTTTCACAGCACTTGCCAATGACCGAATTGACCGCTGAATATTCGGAAATTTTTGCAAAACATCAATGTCATGTGATAAGCGAAATGTTGTTGACTTTTTTTCAATATCAAATCCCAAACTCTTCCAAAAACAATATACCAATTGATCAACTACAGGTTGATAATGTAGTCGATTTTGTACCAAAAAATGCTTTTGTGTCGGAAGTTCATCATTCCAGTTTCGTTCAAAATCAGGCGCATGATACTCTTCGTAACGACTCAAATGAAAAAATAACATCTCAATTAAGTCAAACCCAAACCGTTGATTATCTATAAATTGATTATGTTCGGAAGCTCGTCGTTCAACTGACCATAAGGTAAAATTTTGATATTGATACGAATTAGCAGAAAGCATTAATGATGGATAAACCGTTTCAGAAAAAACTAAATGCTGAGCAGGAATGCTGTATTGATTTGAATTTAATTTATTTGGTAAATTCCCATAAAAAATGGTCAGGTGCTCACCAATTTCATCTCCAGAATTTAATCCAACATGGACTTTTTTAGGTTTCAATGGATGATTTTCCAAAAAATTAAGAATATACCTAATTTTTGGCAAATGCGTTTTAGATTGATATTGAAAATTTATTCTGATGATGGTGGTTTTTATAGTATGTTTTCAAAATGTAAGGTAGGCGTTCCTTTTATAAGAGCATGTTTAAAATTTTACCGAACTGATAATCAATAGTTTATGGTTCTGACAATAAATTAGCAAAGGAATATATCGAGATACATGACTGCGCTAATTTGAAGTCAGATTCATAAAATATTGGTTATCAGTAGAGTATAATTTAAACATGCTCTAATATCCTTTCCTATTTTAAAATTTTCAGCAGCATCTCTACCAATTTATTCTCGCTTTTAAACAAATGAAAATAGGGTACTAACTCTCCGCCAAATGACCGAAAGCG
>CAYUNA010000692.1:0-2962 GCA_964445895.1 uncultured Saprospiraceae bacterium
ACATAAATCGGATTTTCAAAGCACAAAATGAAACCAAAATCTGCTGGTTCAAGAACCGAAGGTTATTTAATTCGCGTTCCTTAAAATCTCTTTGTGAAAAAGTTTCTTCACATTTAAATCAAGAATCCTCACCCGCGCTACCGCAGGCAACGTGCACTATTTTTATTGGAGGTCGAAAATTTGAAATTTTCTCCCTCCTAAAAATCCAAATAAACTTTTCTTACAGGGTACTGAATAGCTGCAAAAAGAGTATCAATCAACCGTCATTTCTCCACACATATTTTTCATTCTAATTCCAAATGAGTTGCGGCATTATTTTTGAACTAAAAAAGGTTCTACCTTCCATCAACTCAGATTAATTAATTACAATCTATAACGATTTTAACAATTATGGGAAATCGACACCACTACGTCCTTATTTTTTGTCTGATTCTTCCGCTTTTTTCTTTTGGAAATTCGCCAAATTTAGACAGTTTACAAAATACCATCAAGAATTTATCTGGTACAGAACGCGCTAATAAACTCAATCAAATGTCACAGGATTTGTTGCCTGTGGATATTGGAACGGCTAATATTTTTGCAAAACAAGCGCTTGAGTATGCCAATAAAATTGGTGATAGACAGCAGCAGGCTATTGCAAAAGATCGGATGGGAGATATTTTTCAAGAAAAAAGTGACTTTACCAATGCGATGAAAGCTTATGTAGAAGCTTTGAAAATCCGCAACGAAATCAATGATGAAGCAGGAATTGGTGTTTCAAAAAACAATATTGGGTTAATTTTTCTATTGCAGGAAGATTACACACAAGCAGAAGAAAACTTGCAGGAAGCTTTGACGGTCAAGCAAGAAACTAAAGATGAGGCAGGGGCTGCGGTGGTTCTCAATCACTTGGGAGATGTGTACTTGGCTCGTAAGTTATACGGAAAATCGTTAGAAAATTATCGGAGTTCTCTTGAATTAAAACTAGCAACAGAAGATACTGATGGTGCGTCAAAAATTGCGAATCACATTGGTCAAATTTCGAGCGATTTAGGAGATTATGAAGGTGCACTGACTTATTATCAAATGTCTTTAAATCTGCATTCTTCTACAGAAAATTTACCAAAGATTGCGGAAGACCACAATAATATTGCTGAGGTTTTAATTAAAATGAACGAGTATGAGGAAGCGAAGGAAATGAATGAAATTGCGTTGGACATTCGGAAAAATTTGAAAGATGATTTAGGAATTGCAGAGAGTTTGAAAAACAAAGGACAAATCCTCTTCGCAATGGGAGATAAAGCTGCGGCTAATCAAGAGCTTTCAGCTGCTTCTGACCTTTTAAAATCAATGGGTGCAATTCAAGGTAGTCAATTGATTTACAAAGACTTATCGAGTATTTATTCAAGTATGGGTTCGTATGAAAATGCGTATGCTGCTCAGTTGAAATATGCGGAACAGAAAGACCTATTATTCAATCAGGAAAAATCGAAAGCCTTATTGGATTTGACGACTAAATATGAGTCAGAATTTGCGGCAGAAGAACAAGCACGTACCATCGAAATGTTGGAGGTTGCTAACACGAATGCGCAAAAAATTCGGTACTTTTTATTTGTCGTTATCGGTTTGATTGGCTTGTTTTTGATGAGCCTATTCTTATCGTACAAACGCAAGCAGAAAGATAATGAATTACTGTTGGCTAAAAACGAAGAAATTAGCAAACAGAAAGATGAAATTGACCAACAAAATGATAAATTAGAAGCCAGTAATGGACGTTTGGATTTGTTGAATTCAAAATTAGTAGATGAAATTGCGGAGCGCGAATCCATCGAAAAATCGTCTTTTGCTCGTGACCGTTTCTTAGCGACGATGAGCCATGAAATGCGGACACCTATCAATATCATCATTGGTTTGACGCATTTATTATTGGATGAAGAACCACGTGAAGACCAAATCGAACACTTGCGTACCTTGCAGTTTTCGGCGAATAACTTAGTTGTTTTTATCAATGATGTTTTAGATTTCTCTAAAATTGAAGCTGGAAAATTGGAATTGGAAAGCCGCGAGTTTTCACCAAAACGCGTATTTAAGGACATCCGCGACCGTTTTGGGTTGCCAGCTAAAGAAAAAGGCATCAAAGTCAATTACAATTTTGACCAAAAAATTCCTGATTATTTGTTAGGCGATTCGGCTCGGTTGAATCAGATAGTTACCAATTTGGTGACCGCTTCTTTCAACTACACCGAAGAGGGACAAGTTGATGTGAATTTGAAATTAAGTGAACTCGGCAAGCGCGACGCGACGCTGATGTTGCACATAAAAGATACAGGAAAGGGAATTGAACCAGAGAAAATTGAGGAAATGTTTAAATCGTTTGCCAAGAATCCAAACGATATTTTTGAAGGCTATGCGACCTCTAATTTGTCGTTGGCCATTACGAAGCGTTTGGTAGATTTGCAAAATGGTAAAATTGAGGTAGATACGCATCAAGACGGGAATTCTTTCACCGTATTATTACCTTACAAATTACCGTTGCAGAAAAAAGTAGAAGAAAAAGAAAAGCCGAATTATCACCACCTTGCCGGCAATAGCATTTTGTTGGTAGAAGACAATAAAATTAACCAATTGGTGGTCGCAAAAATGCTTCGCCGCCTGAAAATGGAAGTGGTCACTGCGGATGACGGTTTGATTGCTTTGGAAAAGTTTGAAGAGGGACAATTTGACCTCGTTTTGATGGATATTCAAATGCCAAATATGGATGGATATCGGACGACCGCCGAGATTCGTAAGCATATAGACCCCAATCGCCGCGATATTCCAATTATTGCTTTAACGGCCTCTGCATTCTTGACGGAGAAGGAAAAAGCGAAGTTGTTCGGTATGAATGACCATGTAGGGAAGCCATTTGGACCAGAAGAATTGCTTGCTAAAATTAGCAACTGCCTACAAGTTCATAAAAGTGTGTAGAGGGTTGTAATGATTT
>CAYUNA010000693.1:0-2960 GCA_964445895.1 uncultured Saprospiraceae bacterium
TTAAACTTTTCTTTTTGAGGATTCCAATACAGCGTCTCGTTTAGCTCGTAAGCAATATTTGCTATGCTGCAAATACTGGCAGACCTATGTCCCGTTTCAACATCACAAATAGGTTGTTTTCTTGATTTGATAGCATCAATCCAGTCCTGATAATGATTGCCATTATCTTTAAACAACTCTTCCATGTTTATTTTGTGTGAACTAAGAATGGATGAAGGATTTGTTTCCAAATACCTTCTACTTACGTCCATAGAGCCCATTTCTCCTATAAAACGTACGCCCCAATCACGACCAAAATCCTCATGCACCATTTCAACTCCGTTTTCATAATACATTTTTAATCCTCTAATAGCTTTGGGGTCTTGTGGCGGAATATAAGTCACCGGACCAGTATGGTCCATGCCCAAGCACCACTGTACAATATCAAACATATGTGTTCCCCAATCAGCAAGAACGCCACCGGCTACTTCTCTGTAGTACCGCCAACGTGGGTATTTTTTTACAATTTTTGGTGCTAAAATTTTATTATAGGGTAATAAAGGCGCGGGACCACACCATAAATTCCAATCAATTCCTTGGGGTAGTTTCTCGGCAGGTAGGTCATAAGGTCTTGCAGGATCACCAACACTAACAATTACTTTTTTTATTTTTCCTAATTCACCGCTTTCCACTATTTCCTTAGCTTTCCTGAAGCGACCCCAAGAACGTTGCATACTCCCTACTTGGAGAACGCTTTTATTCTTTTTTAACGCATTCACCATAGCTCTTCCTTCCTCAATGGTATTGACCATTGGCTTTTCACAATACACATCTTTTCCTGCATTCATGGCATCAATAGACTGAATGGCATGCCAATGATCGGGTGTAGCAATGACAACAGCGTCTATATCTTTTCTTGCAATCAAATCCTGATAATTGGTGTAAGTTTTTACACCGCGATAAGCATTTTCACCTCTTTGTTCAGCATACAATTTTTCAACAACTCCTTTAAACCATTCTTGCTTAGGAAGCCAAACTTCTGCACCTGCTACGATTTGAACATCCGTATTTGAAAGAAATTTTTTGGCTAAAATACCACCTTGCTTTCCCAGACCGATGAAGCCTAAATTGATTTTATCGCTAGGTGCTGTAAATCCTTTCCCCAAAACATGGCGGGGTACTATGCTAAAGCCACCTAACAGAATCGAACTATTTTTTATGAATTTTCTCCTTGAAATAGTGTTTTCCTGCGGAGTCTTAGTTTTATGCGATTCAGACATACTTGTTTGTTATTAGTGAAATGAATTCAATAACTTGAACCATTATGCTTGTTCTTTTTCCTTCTAAAAACCTTTAAAAATAAGTCCGTAACGCGGCTATGCACTGATTTTTAAACCTTTTTACAAGAAAAAATTACGGCGCATTCTGACTCAACGTATTAAATTCATTTCACTTAAAGAAAAAATTATCTGTTTGAAAAATTTTTTGCTAAAATTTTTCAATCGTCTAAAGTTATAATATAATGAAATTGGCTATATCCTGTACTGTCAGGTATCGACTTAAATCACCCATCGGTTAATCCGTGCTGTAGATTATTTGACCTGTTCCTTAAAAACTCAAAACAGCTCCAAAAATTCAATATTACTGATATGCTCACCTGTTGTTTTTTCAAATAAAGTATAGAGTGTTCCATCTTTTAGTCCAACTCCTGGAACCAAGATTTGGTCAGCACCTGAAAGCTTCATTGCCTCGATATAGATTTCTGCAGCAGGAATAATGACATCAGCACGGTCAGGGTTCATTTTCAATTGATTGATACGCTTGTCATAGTCAAATTCATTGACGTAGGCTTTTAACGCTTTGAGTTCAGTAAGACTAATCCCTTTATTACTTTTTTGACGAGACAACTTGAGGAGTTTGTTAATATTCCCGCCTGTGCCAATAGCTGTAATCGTTTCATTAAGTGCACTTTTATGTTCTTTGAGCCAATCTGCCATTGCTTTAAATATTGCTTTGCGGTCTTTACTGCTTAATTTACGGACTGACCCAACCTTAAATGATTGACTACTAACTCTAATTTTATTTTTGTATAAATTCAACTCCGTGCTTCCTCCACCCACATCAATATGGATATAATTTTGTTCATCCAAATAAGGGATAATGGCTTTACTCAACATTTCTGCTTCATCTCGTCCGCTAATAATATCCACTTTTAAATTGTAATAGGTAGCAAAAAGATTGACCAATTCTTTTCCATTTTCGGCTTCTCGCATGGCGGAAGTCGCCACTGCCATATAAGCATCAGCTTCGTACAGGTCAATGAGTAGCCGAAAAGTTCGCATCAATTTCTCAAACTTAACTTGCGTGACTTTTTCTATTTTTCCATTATTAAAGGCATCTTTCCCTAATCGCAATGGAAATCGCAAGTATTCTAATTTCTTAAAACTAACTAAATCATTTTCTCTTATCACCCTCACCACTTGAAGGCGTATGGCATTTGAGCCAATATCAATTGCTGCTAATATCATGTTGGATTTTTTGTTTTGAAAGGAATTAATCAATCCTCACTTCTGCATTTTCACTCCCGGTTATCCTATTTTTTTCTTCTGTAAAATCAATATAGACAGACATCGCCTGAGCATTTTTCGATTGGACAGAAACATTATCGTGTTTAAAAGTTTCACCTTCTCCGATGTAAATATTTTGCAGTTTTTTATTTTCATCATGAGTGATGATTGCAAATGCTCCTTTGAAATAAAAACCTAATGCTTCGTTTTTATAAATAGCCTCTTTTTCTTGGCTAACAATGTATTGTGTAATTGTATTGCTTTCGGTCTTGCTGACTATTTTGAAACCTTTAAAAATTCCATCAGTTTCTAATTTGCTTACGGACTGAATACCATATTTAGATTTTTTGTCAAAAGTCGGTTCGTAAATGACGGCAAAAGGATTTGTCCAAGCCTCTCCTTTTTGACGAATAA